>JBBKXR010000159.1:0-16741 GCA_037969585.1 Verrucomicrobiales bacterium | reverse complement strand
ACCGAATAGGGAACGAACGTGATTTCGACGCGTATCGGTACGCGCCTAACGCGACAATGTGTTTTCACTCGTAGCGGACGGAGGACCGTCCTGGTCAATCGCATTTCGGTCGCCGAAGGGTTTGAGATTGAGCTGATTTATTCTGTCCCCGGGCAGGACCAGGGATCGTGGGTGAATCTCTGCACAGACGACAAGGGGCGCATCATTGTCAGTGATCAGTTTGGGGGCCTGTATCGTTTTGCTGCCCCGCCAGCCGGTCAGCCGCTCGATCCGGCTTCGGTCGAAAAGGTGCCCGCCGATATTCGTGCGGTCAACGGCATGGTCTGGGCCTTCGATGCGCTCTACGTTGGAGTCAACGACTACGAGAAAAAAATCGACAGCGGACTCTATAAGATCACCGACTCGAACGGCGACGATCAACTCGACAAGGTCGAGAAGCTGCGCGCTATGGAGGCCAGTGGCGATCACGGCATCCACGCTGTGCTGCTGTCACCCGACGAGAAGTCGCTCTACCTGATCACCGGCAACAACACCGCTCTGACCGAAGCACAGAATTCAAGGGTGCCGCGTCACTGGGGGGAAGACCACCTGCTCGAGCGCATGCCTGACGGACGCGGACACAATCGCGATCGATTGGCTCCTGGCGGTATCATTTACAAAATCTCGCCGGATGGAAAAGATTGGGAGATCGTTTCCAGTGGCTACCGCAACATTTTCGATGGCGGCTTCAATCGAGAGGGCGAACTGTTCGCCTACGACGCTGACATGGAGTACGACTTCAATACGCCGTGGTATCGGCCCACGCGAGTCTGTCACGTTACCAGTGGATCGATGTGGGGCTGGCGCAACGGCACCGGCAAACGTCCCGAGTTTTACCCCGATACCTTGCCGCCGACGGTAAATATCGGACCCGGATCACCGACTGGCGCGGTATTCGGTTACGGCGCGAAGTTTCCGGCGAAATATCAAAATGCGTTTTATTTGTTCGACTGGAGTTGGGGAAAAATTTACGCGGTTCACATGAACGAAGACGGTTCCAGCTACACTGGCACCAAGGAGACCTTCATCACCGGTGCGCCGCTGCCGGTGACCGATGGCATCATCCATCCGCAGGACGGGGCGATGTATTTCACGATCGGCGGTCGCCGCGTGCAGTCCGGCGTTTACCGGGTGACATACAAAGGCGACGAATCGACGGAATTGGTTCCCAGCGTTGGCAAAGCGCCGAACGAACTGACCCAGCTTCGCCATCAGTTGGAAAAGTTTCATCTGGGTGCTGACCCGAGTGCGCTCGATCAGGCGTGGCCGCACCTCGATAATGAGGATCGTTTTGTGCGCTGGGCGGCAATGACGGCGATTGAGCATCAACTCGTCGATCAGTGGACCGACCGCGCTCTCAACGAAGCGGATTCCGGTAAGCGGGTGTTAGCCATCATGGCTCTCGCCACAGTCACCGGTGTCGACCCCTTTCACCGTGGCGAAAATCCTGCGGCGATCGACACTGCGCTGCGCGACCGCATGCTCGCTTCGCTGGCTGAGGTCGAATGGAAATCGCTCGATCACGCACAGAAGCTGACCCTGACACGCTCTTACCAGATCGTGCTCAATCGCTTCGGCTCACCGGAGGACACTTCCGCGATTATCTCTCAACTCGATCCCCAGTTTCCAGCGCCGAACTTCGAAGAAAACTGGCTGCTCTGTGAGACTCTGGCATTTCTTCAAGCGCCGTCCGTAGCCGCAAAAGGCATCGAGCTTTTGAAAACGGCACCGACCCAGGAGCAGCAGCTCGAGTACGCCCGATCATTGCGTAAGGTCACCACAGGATGGACCACTGAACTGCGCACCGACTACTTCGAATGGTTCTTAAAGGCCGCCAATTACCGCGGTGGCGCAAGCTTCAGCAAGTTCATCGAGTTCGTGCGCAACGACGCCGTGGCCAGCCTGAGCGAAGCAGAAAAGACGGCGCTGGCCGAAGTCTTGGCGAAAAAAGCCGAAGTGAAATCTCCGCTCGAAGGGATGCTGGCGAGTATGCCGCCGCGCACCTTTGTGAAAAACTGGGAGCTTGATGAACTCAGTGCCGCTGCGATGGCCGACGGTGCGATGAAGGAGCGCGACTTTCAACGCGGACGACAGATGTTTGCGGCGGGGGCCTGCTTCGCTTGTCACCGTTTCAACAACGAAGGCGGCATGACCGGTCCCGATCTGAGCGGTGCCGGTGGTCGCTATTCGCCCCACGACCTGCTCGATCAAATCATCAATCCAAGTAAGGAAATCAATGAACAGTTCGTTCCGATCGTTGTTGAAAAAGTCGACGGAACCTCGGTCACCGGAGTCGTGGTCAACCTGAGTGGTGACACGGTCACTGTGAACACCGACATGCTCGATCCGAATCAGCGCGAGAGCATCGACCGCACGCTGGTCAAAAGCCTTGAGCCGTCAACTGTTTCGCCGATGCCTCCGGGTATGCTTAACATGATGAGCAAAGAAGAGATTCTTGACCTGGTTGCCTACGTCTTGAGCGCGGGGAACAAGGACAGTGCGATGTTCAAGAAGTAAGAATCATCTCTCATTCGGCCGTCCGCTTTCCAGCGTTCTTTGAAATATTCGAAGGACGTGGTGGAGGCGTTTGCTTGAGAGCTGCGGGACGAGTCGCGAAATGAAGTTCAAAACAGTCGTTTTCAGCCTCACCCTTCTCCTTTCTGGATTTTCGCTGGGCTATTGGTTCGCGATGGGCCGATTTGTGATGAAATCTCGGGACCTGTTTCTGGAATTGGTCACGGATGGGAAAATGCGAGTGGATTTGCCTGAGATACGAGTGATTGGCCGTCAATTTTCATGGCATTTCCATTATCCCGGGAGCGACGGGATATTAGGTTACTCGGATTACACTCTTGTTGAAAACGACAATCCCGCCGGTATCGATTGGAGTTCAACCGCTGCGGCAGACGACTTTGTCACAACCGAGTTGATCCTTCTTGTCGGCAGGCCGGTAAAGTTCAAGGTGACATCGTACGATGTAATTCACGGAGTCAGTGGTTTCCCGGACGGCTCCCAACAAGATGCCATTCCCGGTAAAGAAATGCCGATGTTCCTTCCGGCAGAATCAGCGCCCGTTGAGGGTGTCCTGAAATGTAACCAACTCTGCGGTGTAGGCCACGATGATCATCATGCGCCGTTCAAATTTGTTGCCGCCGAAGACTACGATAAATGGGCCAGTGAGCAATTGAACAGACGACGATAAGCAGCGATCGGTCCGCTCAGTTTTCATCGTTCGGCGTTTTTTTTGCGGCTTGATTTTTCGTCTTGCGATTACTTTGAGTCTCGCTTTTCCAAAGCACGATTTTTTTGATGTCGTTCGCGGATTCGGAACCCTCGGTGCTACGTCCGCGATCGATATCAGCTTTTAACAGTGTCAGCAAACGCTCGGCAATTTCAGGTTTCTCGGTGTAGAGATTTCGCTGCTCGCTGATGTCGGCACTCATGTCATAAAGTTGAGCTTTTGGCGCATCGGTGGCGGCTTGCTTTTCGGTCGGCGAAGTCCATCCGCCGGATGCTTTGGCGAGCAGTAGTTTCCATTTTCCCTGACGGTAGGCGAAGTGTCCGCTGATCGAGTGATGAATCACGCCGCTGCGGGTCGAGTTAATCTTTTCTGCGGAGAAGGCGGGAAGAAAACTAACACTGTCCTGGGAGCTTTCAGTGGGTGTTTCCGCTGCCACAATTTCGCCGACGGTGGCGAATAAGTCGGTCAGGCAGACCAACTGGTCGCTGTTCGATCCGGGATCGATTTTTCCCGGCCAGCGAACGATGAATGGAATGCGGTGGCCACCGTCCCATAGGTCGGCTTTTGAGCCGCGCAGGAGGGCGCTGACGAGGTGGCCCTGATCGGCAAGTTTGTCGATGCCTGCCGCTTTAGAGCAGCCGTTGTCGCTAGTGAAAATGACCAGCGTGTTGTCGGTGAATCCGTTGCGTTCCAGGGCGGCGCAAATTTCGCCAACAGCGTGGTCAGTCTGCATGACGAAATCGCCGTAATCGCCGAGTCCGCTTTTGCCCTGCCACTCGGGTGACGGAACGATCGGTGTGTGCGGCGACCCCAGCGGCACATAGAGAAAGAAAGGCTCGTTCTTTCCAGCACGGGAATCGATGTAGGCGACCGATTTCTCAGTCAGGCGCGGCAGCATGTTGATCACATCGTCGTGGGCGATTACCGTGTCGTTTTCGATGACCGCTTCCATGTCGCGGGCGTGATGAAAGCCGTGGTAGTAGTCGAAGCCACGATCAACCGGGCCGTCGGGGATATTTGCGCCAACCGGTGGTTTTTTGTGGGACTTCGCAGTGTAAGCCTCGCCAGTTTCCGCATCGAGGTATTGGAAATCGAGATGCCACTTTCCGACGATAGCGGTGTGGTATCCCTGATCTCTGAGAAAACTGGCAACGGTAGGTCGATCCTTATCGATCAGGCATGGCGCAAAGCCAGTGACTACGCCTTGCTGTAGTCTCGTGCGCCAACTGTATCGGCCGGTCATGATGCCGTAGCGTGTCGGCGTGCACACCGACGAGCCGGAGTGGGCATCAGTAAAGATCATTCCCTGCGACGCCAGCGCATCGGCATTCGGCGTCGAGATTTTACAAGTGTCCGGAGCTAGACAGTTTACATCGCCATAACCGAGGTCATCGCAAATGATGTAGACGATGTTGGGTCGCTCTGCGCCTGCGAGCGGGGTGGCGAGGAGGATGAGAAAGAGCGTGAGGATCCGGGGCATGAACTGCGAAGGTCAGGGTGGAGCAGTTTTGTAAACTGCCGTGAACGTCAAGTCTATCACCGATCGCCCACGCACCGTTCGCGGAACGGAAGCCTGCCCCGCCCGAGCCTACTGTCGCGATTTCAGAAACGCGACGATATCGAGCAACTCTTCCTGAGTCATCGCCTGGTCGAGGCCTTGCGGCATGAGTGACATCGGAATGGAGTCGATGGATTTAATGTCCTTTCGCGGTACGGCGATCTCCTGAGCGGCGGGATTGGTGACATAAACCGTGTCCGTTGTTTCGCGCTGGATCAGGCCGAAATGAACGGTGCCGTCCTTAACTGTGACGTTCCAGGTTTCGAAATCGCGTGCCAGACTTTCACTGGGGTAGAGGACCGATTCAAGCAAGTCGCGCTCGCTGCGGATCCTGCCGACGGTGCTGAGGTCGGGGCCAACGGCACGGCCCTCGTCGCCGACCTTATGACAAGTGATGCAAGCGCCTTTGCCGGCGGTGTAGGCGGCATGGCCACGCTCGACATCGCCGTTGGCGACCAGAGGCTCGAGCTCAGCGAGGCGTTCGGCCTGTTGCTCTGTGCGTGCAATGAGGTCGTCGATGGTCGGCTTGATCTTGTTGTAAGTCTCGGCGTCGTAGCGGCTCATCAGCGTCTGTAATTCGGTCGCCGAAATATTTCCAATGCCGATCGATTTCGGCAGTGAAACGGCGAGGGCTTCGCCGACCTCCGGAATTCGGCCGGCGTTGAACTGCTTGAGTAGAGCGGGCAGATCAAGCGGACCAGCGAACTCGGTCAATTCAGCGACACGAATCAACTGCTCTTTGGTCAGGCTTGCCGTGCCAAGCATCTGTGCAGCGTCGAGGCGCTGTTGCGGAGAAGCTTCGGGGCTGATCATTGAAGCGAGCAGATCGAAGCCTGCCTGACCGAGTGGCTTGTCGCTGCCAGCCATTGCACGTAGGGCACGAACACGGATCAGTGGGGTGCGATCTTTGTCGGCGGCTAGTTTTTTCAACTGATCATCAAAGGCGTCGGTCCGTGCCTGACCAAGTGCATCGAGTGCAGCGGAAAAGGTCGTATCGTCGTCACCGGTGAGGGAGCGTTCGAGTCCCGCTTTCCAATCATCGTCAAATTTGGAAGTGTCGGAATTTGCGATGGCGCGGAGGCCGACCGCGACGACTTCGGGATTGCCGGTGTCGAGCAGTTGCGCGACCAATGAACGCATCGGTGGCGTCTCCAAAAAACGCGGGGCAAGGGCGGCGATCACTGCCTGCTGGATCTTGGTAATAGTCGATCCAGTATCGAGCCATTCGTGAAATCGGTTGGCGAGCGCCGCGTCCCAATCTGAGTGACGCAAAATAATATCAATAGTGGTCTGGCGCAGCGGTTCATAGTCGCTAGTCAAAAATCGCAGTGCCGTCAGCGCTTCGAGTTCGCCGGATGGCATCTGGTCGAGAGCGATCAGAGCGACCGATTGTCGGAGTGGATTCTCAGCCTCAAGCCCGAGTCTTGTACGCTCGGGATTATTGATTTCGATAAGCGAATATACCATCGAATGCATCGCTTCGCGGTCGTGGCCTTCGCGCCCAGCGACTCCGAGCAGAGCGCCGACGGCTTTTTCTTCACCGACTCGACCTAGTGCAGATGCAGCGGCTCGAACCACGGAGGCGGAGTCGTCGGCACGAATCAGTTCGCTGAGCTTGGCGGCGATCAGCAGGTCGCGTTGACGTTTCACTTGCTGGTCTTCGGTTAATTCGGTCTCTCCAGGGTGGGGGAGCTGACGAGCGCGGGTAACGGCGAGGGCGTTACAGGCGGCTTGTCGAACCGAAGCATCGCTATCGTCAAGAGCACCGAGCAGGGCGTCGCTGGCATCGGAGAACTGCATGCGGGCAAGAGTCCAGACAGCATTGCGACGGACGGTGGCGGTAGCACCTTGGTTGGCGACTGCTTCTTCAACCGCGGGTAGCGACGGCTCGCCGCGGATCGCCATTTCAGCGATGGATTTTTCTCGAATGTTCGCACTTGGATGGTCGAGTAGAGAGACCAACTGCTCGTTGTCGGCATTTTCCCAATTTATCTGAGTGCCGTAAAAATCGGTGCCACGGTCGCGCAGGCCAGGCCGACGAATGCGGTAGATAGCGCCGGCCACGTCAGGCTTTGCAACCTGCGAAGTTGGGCAGCCGATTCGAAACCAGCCGCCGGTGTCGACTACAAGAATGTCTCCGTTGGCGTCCTCAAGCACGTCGGTGACGTGAACATCGGGATCTTTGAACTGGACCACTGTCTCGGTTTTGTCAGAGCGCCAAGTGGAGCCTTCTGGACGGAGAACGGTGTTGGTGACTTTTTGCGTATTAAAATGGCTGACGAGAATGTTCAGCGCTTCGCCTCCCGCGAGTCCGGGCAGCACCGCGTTGTCGTTGCTGACGCGAGCTATGCCTGATACGGCGACGTGACCAAAGTTGTGGACTTCCTCGAGAAGCGGGCCGGTACGAATCAACTCGGAAGTGACCGCTTCCTGATCGTGCCGCGGATAGGCACCGCCGCGTAGCCAGTGAACGAGGACGTCACCTCGAGGGCGACCGTAGAACAAATTGACGTCGCCGATGATTTCGCCGGTATCGGTGAAGATCAGTTCGGTCGGGTTGTCGGCGCCGGCACCGGCGAAAAACTGCACGTCGCTGCCGTCGGGATTGCATGACCAAACACCGGACGCTTTACCTTTATCGACCAGTTCACCGGTTTTCGGATCGTAGACTTCGTGCCCCTTGCGTCCGTGGCACCAGTAGATCCGACCGTTGGGATGCAGGAACGGGCCATGGACGTCGGCAGCATTGCCGGTGTATTCAAATCCGGTGACCAACTCCTCACGAATGTCCGCGACATTGTCGCCATCGGTGTCTTCTAGTCGCCACAGGCTGGGCGGCGACATCACGTAGAGAGCGTCGTGTAGCCAGAGGGCGCCTTGGGGGAAGGTCATGTTGTCGGCGAAAACGGTCGATTTGTCGAACAGGCCGTCATTGTTACGGTCTTCGAGCACGCGAATCGAGTTCGGTTTTTGATCGTCGAGGTCTTTATTGTTGAAATTGAGCCCGGCATTTTCGCTGACGAAAAGCCGACCGCGGTCGTCGAAGGCGGCCATTATCGGGTGTTGGACAAGCGGGGGAGCGGCGGCGACTTCGGCGATCAGGCCGTCCGGCAGCTCGATCGGTGATGGATTCCACGAGGGATCGATCGCGGATGGAGCATATGCGCGGTTAGCGGCGATATTTTCCTCGCGCTCCTCGTCGATAGTTTTGCCCCAGACGTGCGGCGCAGTCTGGGATGTTCCACCCGTCCAAAGGTCATACTTCTTGTAGGCGTACTCAGAGAAGAATGCATCGAGCTTTTTTTGCAGCCCCGCCTGCCTTTCAGCGTGCGCGGCAACTCCGTAGAGATTGTTCGACTCCTCCGAGTCGGCTTTGAGATCGTAAAGCTCGTGATAGTCCGCGTCGTCGAAACGGTCGACGAGCTTCCAGTCGCCGTCGCGGATGCAACGCAGGCTTTCGTATTCGTAGAAAACAGCTTCGCCCCACTTTGCTCGATCGATCGCTTCGCCGCGCAGCTCCGGTGAGTAGTCGCGACCGGGGGACTTCGGTGTTACGTCATCGGCCGCACCTGACGGCGCCGGCATCTTGTCACCGAGTCCGAGGTAGCCGAGAACCGTCGGCATGAAATCGTAGTTGCTGGTCGCCAGATCCGTGACGCGATCGCTGGGAATTTTTCCTGGGTGTCGAAACACCAGAGGAATGCGCATCGAAAATTCGTGAGCGTTCACCGGGCGAGTGTGGTCACCCATACCCCACACGCCGCGTTGGCCGCCAGCCCATCCCTGATCGGCGGTGAACACGACCAGCGTGTTTTCGTCGAGGCCGAGCGCCTGCAGTTTTTCAAGAATCGCGCCAACGCCATCGTCGACTGCGCTAAGCTCCTCTCCGTAGCGGCGGATACTGGTTTCGTTGCCAAAGTAGGCCCGGTTTGGGTACTGCCAAGGGCTGTTCACACCGCGCGGGAAAGATGGCATCTCCTTGTCCGCATAATACTCAGCGTGCCGGTTGCCGGACGACTCGAGCTGGTAGTCACTGAGTCCGTAGGGCCCGTTGTAAGCAAGGTAGAGAAAGAAGGGGTTGTCCTTGTTTTGATCGATAAACTTGAGCGCATGATCGGTCCAGAGTTCGGTCAGATACGTGGGTTCGGTGCGTTCTTCACCATTCTCGATGACCTTGGCATCATGAAACGTGCTGGTGCCGCCGTGCGGCATCGTGATCCAGTAATCGTCGAGGCCCTCGTTCGGTTGCAGATTGTTGCCGAGGTGCCATTTTCCGACTAGACCGCAGGCGTAGCCGTTGGATTTGAGAACCTCCGGAAGCGAAGTGAATTCCTCCAGGGTGTTGCGCGCGTCGGGACCCATCTGCAGCGGCGAGAGCCGTAGGAAGTTGTGCACTCCGTGCTGACTCGGCATCAGACCCGTCAGATAAGTTGCGCGAGTCGGCGAGCAAACGGCATTGTTACAAAACGCCCGGTCGAACCGAATTCCCTCCTTGGCCATGCGATCGACATTTGGCGTTTTGATATCCGGGTTACCATAACATCCCATGGTCCATGCGCCATGGTTGTCCGTCAGGATAAAAACGACGTTGGTTTTCTTTTCGTCAGCGCCGAGGGCCAGAGTGGCCCCGCAGGCGAGCAGGAAATAGGCAGCAATGAGAGGGCTTTTCACGGCGGCACAATGTCAGAAAGCCCAGTGCCGCGCAAGTAGCGGTGACGCGGAAATCCAAGACAGGATTCGCGACCAAAACCCAAGCAAAGGAAGGCCGTCCATCCAGATTTGCCAGAGCCAGATACGACTCGTCTGCACACAACAATATAAAATGATAAGAAATAATATGCCATGCATATAATTCTTTACACTGATTTTAGTGATGCCATTGTATTTGCGATGCCACTCCCTCGTTTACTTCTTCCCGATGGCGGCTGCTACCATGTCGTGTCTCGGATCGTCGAGCGCCGGTTTTACTTTGGGGTGGCTGAAAAGGAATTTTTTGTGATGCAGCTTCGTAGGCTTGAAGCATTTCTGGACGTTCGAGTGCTGACGTTTTGCGTCATGTCCAACCATTTTCATTTGCTGCTGGAGGTTCCCGCTTCGGATGAGTTGCTAGAGTTGGACTCCGAGGTGTTGCGACAGCGTTTGCCTTTGCTCTATCATGGCAAGGCCTTAGCGGAGGCGCGTGACGAGATCGATCGGGCGGAGCAACATGCAGCATCGCCGACGGGGACTTCATCGTGGCTCGATGAAATCCTGGCCCGCTATCAGGCGCGCATGGGTGATTTGTCGACTTTCATGAAGGAACTGAAGTGGCGCTTTTCGATGTGGTACAATGCAACTAATCAACGACTTGGAACCTTGTGGGAAGACCGCTTTAAGTCGGTGTTGGTGGAAGGCGATGAGCATGTGCTGTTGACAGTCGCCGCATACATTGAACTCAATCCGGTTCGCGCTGGGGTGATAGCAGATCCTAAGGACTATCGGTGGTGCGGCTATGGCGAAGCCGTGGCCGGCAAAAAGCTTGCGCGTGAGCGATTGGCCAGGATGCACGCTCGGATGCGTGCTTGCCATGCGCTCGGACGATCACGCGTGACGTGGTCGGAGGTGGCGGCGAGGTATCGGATGCATCTCTTCGGAAAAGGCGAGCGTCGGCTTGGCGATGGTCGGACCGGACGAGGGGCAAAATCGGGATTCGATGCGGCGACGGTCGGAGAGGTTGCCGATGTCCAGAAGGGGATATTGCCTCTGCATCAAGCGTTGCGTTGTCGTGTTCGATATTTTACCGACGGAGCGGTTTTCGGTGGAGAGGAATTTGTGGAGCAGGTATTTCAACAGCATCGGGAGCGCTTTGGCGCCAAGCGGAAAACCGGAGCGCGGCGCATGCGCGGGGCGGATTGGGGAAAACTGGTCACGATGCGTGAACTGCGCGAAGCGATTGGCGGAATTGTTGGGAAACGCAACGGCGAATAGCTGCGAGTGCCAAGCTGGATCGAAGGTTGCCGAGTCACGCTCTGTTCGGCTACTTTGCATCCATGAGTCGATTCAATCGAACCGGTAAATTCCTGCAATCAGTATTTGGGGGAGCTGTTGTAGTAATGGTGTCTCTCGCGCCTCAGGTGCTGTCCGCGTATGAGCATGGCGACGCGGTACCGGCTGATTTCGAAATGCCTGATCCGCTTGGACCGAGCGAAGGTTTAGCCTCATTCGCCGTCGGCTCAGGTCTGCGTCTTGATTTGGTAGCCAGTGAGCCGTTGGTAGCTGATCCGATCGCCTTTGATTGGGGGCCGGATGGCAAGTTTTGGGTGGTCGAGATGGCTGATTATCCGCTCGGTGTAGGCGGCAGAAATACTCCGGGTGGTCGTGTCCGATTTCTCATTGATTCGGACGATGACGGTGACTACGACACGTCGACGGTGTTTCTAGAAGGCATCGCATATCCGACTTCGGTAAAAGCGTGGCGCGATGGCGTTCTGGTGGTTTCGGCCCCGGAAATATTTTATGCTGAAGATCGGGATGGCGACGGCATAGCCGATCATCGTGAGACGTTGTTCAAGGGTTTCAGGGAAGGCAATCAACAGCACCGCGTCAACGGCCTGGTGTGGGGGCTCGACAATCGCCTGGTGCTCGCTAACGGCGACAGCGGCGGAAGTGTCCAGTCGGTCAAGACCGGCGAAAAAATCGAACTCGGCGCCTACGATTTAGATATCGATCCCGATAGTGGTGAAATGCAATTGCTCACCGGGCGGACGCAGTATGGGCGCGTGCGCGACGATGCAGGCAACTGGTTCGGCTGCAGCAATTCTCGACCGCTATTTCACTTCGTGTTGCCTGGTGAAGCGCTGAAGCGAAATCCACACGTGATCTATCCGCTGAGCGTTGTGCAAGTGCCTGAGGATCCGCATGCTCCCCGGATCTATCCGGTCAGCGAACAGGCGCTGCGCTACAACGATCCGTTTGCCCGCAGCCGCATCACCTCGGCTTGCGGCATCGGTGTGCAGCGCGACCCGCGACTCGGTGGGGAGTTTACTGGCGACGTTTTTGTCTGCGAGCCAGTTCACAATCTGGTTCATCGTATCGAACTGCACTCGCAGGGATCCACGTTCGTCGGTCGCCGGGCCGAAGCGGAGGCCGAGTCGGAGATTCTCGCTTCGAGTGATCCGTGGAGTCGCCCAGTTTCGGCGCGCACTGGACCGGATGGAGCGATGTGGATCGCCGACATGTATCGCTTTGTGATCGAGCATCCCGAGTGGATTCCGGAGGAATGGCAAAAGGTTCTCGACCTGCGTGCCGGTGCCGATCGCGGTCGGATCTATCGGCTGATTTCCGACAAAACGGCGGAGTCACCGGTCGCTCCCGACCTCAGTCAACTTTCTCCCGCCGACCTCGTCGCGGCATTGGCGAGCGACAACGGGTGGCAGCGCGACATGGTGCATCAGATGCTTTGGTGGCGGAAAGATGAACCCGAAATTGCCGAGGCGATAGCGACGGCGGAATTTAAAGATCACCCGATGGCTCGTCTGCACTGTCTTTCTCTACGGCCTGACAAGGCAGTAGCGGCGTTGCAGGACGCCGATCCGCGTGTGCGCCGACGGGCGCTGGAAATTGTGCCGGACCCAAGTCTCGATGTGATCACGAATGATGATCCACAGGTGAGGCTTGAGTTTGCTTTTGCGCTCGGTCGCAAAGCGCCCGGCAGTGCTGGTGTCGGAAATAGGCTCGCCGAACTCGCTAACCAACACAGTGATGACCCGCACTTGGTCGCTGCGGTGATGAGTTCAGCGATTCCTCATTTTGCCGAATTCGCTGCGGCTCTCGATCCAGCTAAAGCCAGTTCAGAATTGCGTCGAGGGATGTTCGAAACGGCCATTGGCATCGGTCAGTTTTCAGCCGTTAAGGAATTTCTGCAGCACGACGCCGATGGTGCGTTCAGTGAATTGCTCTCGGTTCTCGATCGAAGAAAAATTCCCTATGAAAAGCTCGTCGAAAAAGTCAACGCTCAGGCTGCGACGATCCTGAACAGTTCCCTGGCACGCATCGATGTGGCACGTGAAACCCTCAAGCATCCGGCCGAGGATATCGGCAAGCGTATCGTTGCGGTCAATCTGGTTGGACGAATCGCGAGCGATCGCGACAGCGATCGACAGCTCTTGCTGGCACGATTAACGACTGCTGAACCGACGGAACTGCAGCTAGTGGTGGTGGATCGGTTGGCGGCGATGGGTCGTCACCGAGATCTGTTCGAAGTGGTGCCGAAATCGCTGCCGGAGGTGCAGCGACGGATCGTTGCCTCCGGTTTGGAAAATGCCGAGGCCGCTCAACTACTGCTCGAGTTTTTGGAGTTGAAGCAGTTAGCCGATACCAATCTGTCGGCGGTTCAACGTGACCATTTACGGGCCTATCCGCACGGTGGAGTTCGTTCGCGGGCGAGGGCACTGTTCGGCGACGCCGATGCTGATCTGGCGAAGCGCGATGAAGTTGTCGAAGCCTTTCAAGCGGCGCTGACGTTGAAGGGGGACGCCAAAGCTGGAAAGTTGGTGTTTGGGCAAGCCTGCGTGGCGTGCCATCAGCTCGGTGGCGTCGGTCAGCCAATCGGTGCCGACCTTGCCGCGCTGTCGGATAAATCGTCGGTTGCGCTTCTTGTCGGAATTCTCGATCCGAATCGAGCGGTGGAGGACAAGTATGTGCTCTACACAATTGAAACTATCGATGGCGGGGTGCTGGCCGGCTTACTACAGGAGGAAACTGGAGCTGGGGTGCGCGTTGCTTTGCTCGACGGACAAATCAAGACGGTTTTGCGCAGTGATATCGTCGCAGTCGAAAGCACTGGTCGCTCGTTGATGCCCGAGGGCTTGGAAGCGGCGATCACGCATCAACAGATGGCAGATCTGATCGCGTATATTCAGGAGGCGGGCAACACGGCCGGAGATGGGAACAACGAATGATCTTCGGAGGGGAATTGGACTGGGAATTATTCTAATTTAACAAATTATCGGCAGACGGGAATTCCTTTGGACGAGAAGCATTCGTTTCATTCGCAAAATTCGTAGTTAGCAATTGTGGGGATGATTTCGGCGGATTATTTGATTCGACCCTTGTATTCCGGACGCTTTTTCCAGGCTTCAAAGTAGGGCTGGTAGGCTTCTACGTCGGTCCACAATCGACGTTCGGGTTGGTTGGGATCGACTGCGCCGCCGGGGTAGTCTTTGCCTTCGATGCTGGCATTGACGGAGGAGTTCCATTTTAAAAGATCGGCTTTCAGGCGGGCGATGACTTCGGGATGAGATTCGGCGATGTCGGAGGTCTCGCGGTGGTCGTTGAATAGATCGTAGAGTTCAAACTTGGGCTGTTGGGCATTGAGCTTTTGGGTCAGCAGTTTGTATTTTCCGTCGCCGTCGATGATGGCGCCGAGTCCGTGATGGCGAAAATGCAGGGGTTGGCTGCGTTGCTCGGATTTGCCGGTGATCAGTGGCAGCAGGCTGATGCCGTCGATCGGGGCAAGCATGGTGCTTTCGGGGAGATTGGCGATTTCGGCGAGAGTCGGGAAGATATCGGTGGTGCAGGCGAGGTGGTTGGTGATTTTGGCTTCAGTGATGAGCGAAGGCCACTCGATGATGGCGGGGACGCGAAGGCCACCTTCGAAGAAGGAGTTTTTGAAGCCGCGTAGGTCGCCGACGGTGGAGGGTTTGATTTTTGGCAGGCCGCCGTTGTCGCTGCAGAACCAAAACAGGGTGTTGTCGGCAATGTCGAGTTCGCGCAATTTGGCGCGCAAAGTGCCGATGCTGCGATCCATGGCAACCAGTTCGGCGAATTGGCGAAGCGAGTCGCCTTCGAGTGATGGAAACTGAGCGAGGTCTTTTTCGAGGGCGAAGAAGGGATTGTGTGGAGTGCCATACCAAATCACGGTGAAGCTCAGCTGATCGGTCTCGGCGTTTTTACTGATAAAATTGAGGGCTTCGTCGATGACTATTTCGGAGGAATCGCCGGTAAATTCTTCGAACTCACCGTTGCGGCTGAGGAGGGGATTGAGGTCGAAGAAATTGGTGACCGACAGCCAGGTATCGAAGCCGAAAGCGCCGGGGTTGTGAGTGTCTTCGGCGAGGATGGGGACACCGGGGCCGCGTAGGCCGTTGAGGTGCCATTTGCCAAAGTGGCCGGTGGCGTAGCCGGCGTCGCGGAGTGCCTGGGCGACGGTCTTTTCCTGGAGGCGCAGCGGGTAGCCATGATCGAAGACGCCGGTGCGGTCGTTGCTGCGACCGGTCATAACGGTGGCGCGGGTCGGTGAGCAGTTCGAAGCGCCGGCGTAGAAGCGATCGAAACGCAGGCCATTGGCGGCCATCGCGTCGAGGTTGGGTGTCTTTAGAAGTGGGTGCCCGTAGTAGCCGGTCTGGCCGTAGCCCATGTCGTCGGCCATGACGAGGACGATGTTGGGCTTGTCTGAGCCAAGCGCCGGGAAGTTGATAGAGCAAAGGCCTAGAGTGATGGCGAGGAGCAGGAATTTCATAGCAGGTATCGGGAGCAGGGTGATCTGAGTTGGGTGGAGCGGCAAGCGGGAAAGTTTCGGCATTTTTGAGTAAACTAAAGAGGAGGCGATGGCTTTACGCTTAGGGTGACGACATCGCTTGCGAATCTGGCGGCAGGAGATAAGAGTGGCGGGGTCATGAACGAATTGCTTTCTGTCAAACCTCTGCGTGTGCCGCCTTTGGATGCGGGCTTTGTGCCGGGCGTGATTTGGAATCGGGAGTTCTCTAAGCGGGTTGAGATCGCTGGCGGTGGAAAGCCATTTGCGGTCGCGCTCGAGCAGCCGGACGGCACGGTGTCGCGGTATGAGACGCGGATCCTGGCCGAGAACGGGTCGGCTCTAAATCTGCGTTATGTGGAGCGCTTGGTAAAATTTTTGCTCTGGCAGCGCGGTGGTTGTGTTGTGCATTTGGCGGGTGATGATGTGCTCGCCGGGCAGATTACAGCTTTGTATTCGGCGGACGGTGCGCGGGCTTTCGATTTTCGGTTTTTGGGTGAAAAGGCTTACCTTAAGGATTTGAATATCCGGGCGACTTCGTTCGAAAATTTGCCGGAGGCGAAGGAGTCTGCAATGGAACTGGGGGGCCATCTTGACGGGTGCCGGATCGGATTTGATCTCGGTGGCAGCGATCGGAAATGTGCGGCGCTGGTTGACGGTGAGGTAGTGTTTTCTGAGGAAGTTGAGTGGGATCCCTATTTTCAGAGTGATCCGGAATATCATCGGACCGGGATTCGTCACAGCTTACAGCGTGCGGCGGAACATTTGCCTCGTGTCGACGCCATCGGTGGTAGCGCGGCGGGCGTTTATGTTAACAACGAAGTCAGGGTCGGGTCGTTGTTTCGCGGGGTGGCGGATGATGTTTTTGACCGCGAGGTGCGGAGAATGTTTTTCGATTTTCAAGAGGAGTGGAACGGAGTGCCGTTCGTAATTGTCAATGACGGTGACGTGACGGCGCTGGCGGGATCGATGGCGACCGGTGCGACGGGTGTGCTCGGCGTGGCGATGGGTACCAGCGAGGCAGTCGGTTATGTTACCCCGGAGGGGCGGATCACGCGTTGGTTGAACGAGCTGGCGTTCGCGCCGATCGATTTTCAGAATGCGGAAACGGCGGGGATCGATGAGTGGTCAGGCGGCGTCGGCGTCGGCGCGCAGTATTTGTCGCAGCAGTCGGTGGCACGTTTGGCGACTCGCGCTGGGATTGAGTTCGGAGATGAGGTAGGATTGCCGGATCGATTGAAGGAGGTCCAGCGCCGGATGGAAGCCGGTGACGGGGCGGCGAAGGATATTTTTACTACGGTCGGCCGTTACTTCGGCTATGCGGTGGCACACTATGCGGACTACTACGATATCCGTGAAGTGTTGGCACTGGGGCGGGTGACGTCGGGGG
>JBBKXR010000158.1:0-6938 GCA_037969585.1 Verrucomicrobiales bacterium | reverse complement strand
CGCGTGTCGGCATTGCCCGTGAAGTAGAGGATCAAAAATGGCGGAATACCTTTGTCTTTGGCGACGTGAGTGACAGCGGAAAAGTCTACGTGCTTTTTAGGATCGTTGCCGAATTTCTGTCGGTGACCGAAACTGGGCATAGGACGGTTGTAAAGTTGCTCGCGCAGCTCTGCCGTAGTGATAATGTTCGGAATGTCGTAAGTGTCGCCATCGACCGGCACGCAGCCTTTGAGCACGTGGAACGGCACGCCTTCCTTTTTCAGATAGCGATCATCGATGCAGATCAACGCCGCTAGCTGAGCGCCTGACGAATGACCACCGACGAAGATCCGCTCCGGATCGCCACCGTAATCAGCGATGTTTTTGTGCACCCAGCCGAGCGACTTGGCGACGTCGCCGGTCAACTCGTCCATCGTCACCTCGGGCAGCAGGCGGTGATTGATCGAAACAAAAACGAACCCCCGCTGCACAAATATTTTGGGTTTGAGCGCGACCTTGCTTTTGTCGCCGTTCTGCCATCCGCCACCGTGAATCCAAAACATCACCGGCAGCGCCTTCTGCGCGGATTTTTCCGGCGTGTAAATATCGAGAACGTGCCGCTCGTGACCATTCTCCACGTAGGCAATGTCGGACTGAAGTTTCTGAGCAAAGGCATTCTGCCCCGGAAAAATCAGGGCCAGCAGCAGTGCTAAATGACGAGCGAGGCAGTGGCGTTTCATTACGTTTACGGTCCCAGCGCCCCTTCAGGACGCAAGATCTATTGGAAACGGGTTCCCATGATTGAAATCATGGGCTTTTCTGCGTGGTGCCGTCAGTACCGGAACCGGCGGCCGTTCCCGGCGGCTTGAGGTCAGCCCCGACCGTGATCGCTACCGCCCCATCTCGATCGTTCGGCTTGGCGTCGAAAAAACGCCGGTTGAATTCATCACTCGCACCGCGAAAGCCGTGAGCGCGTCCGAACTCGCCGTTCCTGACATCGAGCGTCGTCTGAAACTGGGACAAATTGACGACCAGAGCTTGAGCCCCATCCTTCGCCTCGTCCTCATTCGGGGCGATAGTCAGGCGCGGCATCATATCGAGTGACACCACTCCACTGGCGACTCGCGGACGAATGATCACCGAGGTTGAGATGCGCGTCGTATCGATGATCGGCATCAAGATACCGCCGCCTTCGATGAACGGCGTGAAGAACCGCGGATTGCCGACTGGATTCGCCACCGGCACGATGCCGATGCCGCTGTCCGGCAAAATGGCGGAGCCATAGTTGATGAAGCCACCGAACTCGGTGTGCTCAACCTTGATATCCATGGTGATCGTTCCATTCGGGTTCAACCTCGTTGTGGTATCGCTGACCGTGCCAAAATCGCGTTCTTGAAAATTCGTCGGCGTTGGCGGGATCACTCCAATCGGCCCGTTCGGACCGACAATGATTTTCGGTGCGTCATAGGCAGTCGGCAACGGCACCTGTCGCGTCATTTCGATCTTGGTCCGACGCGACGGCAACCCAGTTTGAAATTTAAAATTCAACGCGACATCCGGCTGAGGAATTTTTGCACCTGCCCCGGCGAGTGCCTTTTCCACGGCAACAATCGCCTGCGGTGTATCGATAACCAAAATACTGTTCTTGCCCGGCAGCATGACGAATTTTCCCTGCGGCGACAGCGCGTCCTTAATCACTAGTCGCACCGTTTCGATCGGTGCGAGCCCGACGTCGATTTCCTTCTTCACCGTCTGCTGCGCCTGCCCCGATGAGCACATAAAGAATAACACCAGCCCAAAAAATAGTCCTGCCACCTGCGCGTTCATCACTCCCCAGCATACGCCTTGTGACATGCCCCGGTCAAGGAGCTCACGTCTGCGACTGTCGGAGCGCGACCGTCTCGATCGCTTCCTCTGGTCGGGCGAACGGGGACGCTCGCGCCCCAGCACCTTCATTCACGCCTACGCTGTCCGCTATCGCCCAGCGTTGTCACCCTCGCGTCGGCGCTGCTCGGCAGCACGGTCCGTTTTTACGTGATCGAGGATTCCGTTGATGAGTTCCCCCTTCTGGCGATCGGTCATGCCCGGTTCTGCATCCATCTTTGCTTTCGCAATGCGCTTGGCCTGCTCCTGCTGATCCTTGCTCAGCGCCTTCCACTTGTTGCCGATCATCTCGCCGAATTTCTTTTTCTCATCCTCTGAGGGCGGGGGTCGGTCGTCCTTCGCCAACTTGCCGGCAGCCGGCTTGCCTTCACCCGGTTTGAGCTGGCGTTCGTCGTAGCGCACGGTGACCATTTCGCCGCCGACGGAAATCATCGCGCTGACCGTTTCCAGATCGGCACCCGTCGGCGAGGATATTTCTACCAGCTTCCACCCTTGCGGATTGGGCACTTCAGAAATGACATAAGTTTCCTTCGACTGACGATCCATCAGCGTCGCCACCGGCTTGCCATCGAAACTCGCGATCCCGGTCAGCATCAAAGATTCCGACAAATTCAGGGCACGAGTGAATGGCGAGTTTTCCAAAAATTCGCGAAAGTGCTCATCCGTCAACGTTTGCGGTAAATTCGGATCGCTTGAGGCAGCGTTCGTCTCCGGTGGCACATCCTGACAGAAACCTGAGCCTAATGCCGCCAGCGCGATCGCAGCAGCGATCGTTCTGCCTCGTCCAGGACGAAGCTCCCTCCACAGATGATGTTCGTGATTCAATGGCACAATTAGATCGTTGCAGGTCAGTGTATGGCAATCTATCAGGTTTCGCCCACCGGTGCCAGTCAAGCTGACCCGGTGACCAAGCCACAGCCGGCTCTAAAAACCCACTGATTTTCTCGCGCAACGACACCGCTGCAGCTATTAATCATTTCGTCCAACCTGAAAGAATCGTCGAAAGTTATGCCCGAGCCAACTGCCAATCCCAACGATCCCTTCGCCAAGGCCCGTCGC
Organism: Verrucomicrobiales bacterium; assembly: GCA_037969585.1. GTDB lineage: Bacteria > Verrucomicrobiota > Verrucomicrobiia > Verrucomicrobiales > DEV007 > JBBKXR01. The sequence goes on along the minus strand of JBBKXR010000158.1, from coordinate 4,016 downwards.
GAATCCGGCGTGCTGCGCTGTCCATTCCAGAACGAAAGTATTCCCATGATCTTGCGCCACGCCGACGTCATGGCGTCGGCCAAGGACTGGCAGACCTTCAGCTCGAATGCGCCGTTCCGCGTTCCAATTCCGTCAGAGGAAAATTTGCGCACCATGCGCCAGTTGCCGATCGAAACCGATCCGCCCGAGCACACCGAATGGCGAGCGATCGTCGAGCCATTCTTTAAACGCTCACGCGATCCTGAAGTGGTCGGCAAAGTTGAAACGCTGATCGACGAACTGCTCAACCAGGCGATCGGCCGCGACTCGACCGAGATCGTCGAGGAATTCGCCCTGCCCTTGCAATGCCACGCTCTCACCTGGCTGCTCAACGTGCCGTCCAGCGAAGCCGAAACCTGGATCAACTGGGGCATGCACGTCTTTGTAAAAGACGGCGGCGAAGCCGACAAGATGGACACCAAGCTCGAGGATTACCTCAGCGCCCGCTTCGATGACGCCGATGCACGCAACGGCGAAGGCGACGATTTTTACACCACCCTGACCCGGGCAACCTATCAGGGCCGCCGCTTGACCCGCGATGAAATGATGGGCTTCGCAAACCTGACCTTCGCCGGGGGGCGCGATACGGTCATTCACACCGTGTCGTCGATTTTTGCTCACTTCGCCAAGCACCCCGAAGCGCTCGACTACCTGCGCGAGGATCCCAAAAAGCGCTTGGCGAAAGCCGGTGAAGAATTTTTCCGAGTGGTATCTCCGCTGACTCACCTCGGCCGAGTCTGCCCCGCAGCCACCGAGGTGCTCGGCGAAAAAGTCGACGCCGACGAACGCGTTTCGCTTTCCTGGTCATCGGCGAACCACGATGAAACGGTGTTCGAAAATGCCGACGAAGTTCGCCTCGATCGTAAACCCAACCCGCACATTGCTTTCGGTGCCGGCGCCCACTTCTGTCTTGGTGCCGGTCACGCCCGCATGCTGGTCAAAGCTCTGTTGCAGGCGCTTTGCGACAAAGTCGGTGCCGTGAACCTGATCGATGCGCAGGCCAACGTCGAACAAGAGGCCGAGTATCGCCGCGAAGTTGGATTTCGCTCACTGAGCGTGGACGTCACGAGTCGCTAGCAGTGGGTCAAAGGCAGAGTCGTCAGCATCCACGAAGAACAGTGCCGGGGGCACGCCAGCTGGTAGCGCGGTGTGAAGGTCGCACCGCGACCAAGCGCCGGGACCCTATAGATAATTTGTCGATTAAGCCCCGGCAGGGGCGCTAGAGCGGCTGCGCGTGCCCCAAAGCGTCTGTCAGTACAGACAACAACAACAGTTTGTCGTGACGGAAATATTTGTCGCAACCGTGTTTCTGTTGCTACCGTCGTCGCATGAGCAACGTCGTCAGTCTTCATCCCTATTTCAAAGTCCACGCAGGTGAACTCGACAACTTTAAGGCGCTGCTGCCGCAATTCGTCGAAAAGACCAAAACCGAGGAACGCTGCCTCAACTACGACTTCTCCATCTGCGATGACGTCGTTCACTGCCGCGAGTCGTACAGCGGCGGCGAAGGCGTCAACGCCCACATCGCAAATGTCGGCGAACTGCTCGGTCAGGCGCTCGGCATTTCTGATCTCGCCCGTCTCGAAGTCCACGGTCCAGCCGAAGAATTAGAAAAGGTGAAAGCCACCTTCGCCGACCTGAATCCCGATTACTTCGTCTGGGAGTGTGGTGTCGAAAAATAGGATGGACTGCCAGTCCGTCCCCGGTGACTTGACCTCAACCTTGTTCTTCGTGGTCAACTACATGAACAACGCAACGTGGACGGACTGGGTAGTCCATCCTACTTCTTGATGTTTCAACTCGAACCGCCGCCAGGGTTTCAGGGGTTCGATCCTCGTCGTGAAGTAACTATTTATCAGCGGCACCTTCCTCACTGGCGGCAGAAAGGAGCGACATACTTCGTTACTTTCCGCTTGGCGGACTCACTGCCACAAACGGCTCTTCGAGATCTGGAGCAATTGCGTGAAGAATTGGTGCAAAAGCATTTGGCAAGCCATGCAAGCGACCCCGACGAATCCGCCACTGAGCACCCGCGGCCAGCTTGGGAAAAAATCTCCCGTGCTATGATGATTGCAACCGATCGGTGGCTCGACCAGGGAATGGGAAGCTGTGTCCTGAGAAGGGTGGACGCCCGGGAGATCCTGGTCGAATCGCTGAAGTCGTTCGACTCGGCCAAATACGAACTTGGCGCATTTGTCGCAATGCCCAATCACGTGCACGCCGTCATCCGTCCGCTCGAGGAACATGCACTCGAAATGATTCTCAAGCGCTGCAAGCAATGGACTTCGGGAAAAATCAATCGTCTAACCAACCGTTCGGGTTCTCTTTGGCAACAAGAGAGCTACGATCGCATTGTCCGCGATTCAGAGCACTTGTGGAGAGTAATCCAGTACATCGGCAAAAATCCCGGCAAAGCCGGGATAGGAAAAGACGCGTCGACTCGTTGGGTGCATCCGAACTGGCTAGATCAGGGCTGGAGCTTTTTGGACGAGTAGGATGGACTGCCAGTCCGTCCCCGGTGACTTGACCTCAACCTTGTTCTTCGCGGTCAACTACATGAACAACGCAACGTGGACGGACTGGGTAGTCCATCCTACTTCCCTCCCCAGCGCACCGAACTTCGGCGAGGGACGTGATCCCCACTCCCACTACCTCCGGTAGATCTTTACATCATCGACCACGGCGTTCTTCGGCACGGCGAGACGCAGCGTGCGTTTGCTCGGATGAGCAATGCCTTCGGACTCAAAGCTGCCGACTTCCTTGCCATCGATCGACGCGGTCAGTTTGTTGCCCTCGATCTCTACCAATAGGTCATACCACTTGCCGGTTTCCAGCTTGTGGGCAATTTTGGTGTCCTTGGTTTTGAGCACTTCTTTCTGCTTGTCACTGAGACCGCCACTGGTTTTTCGAGCATCGTAAAATTCGTTGCCCATCTTGCCGGTTTTCAAATCTTCGAGCAGCACCTGCTTGGTGCTGATGCGCGCGGCGAACAGATGTCCGGCGTGCACTTCTTTGAATTTTAAATCGGCGAAGTTCAATCCGAGGCTGTCCTTTTCGTCCTCAAGCATGAAGCGCATGCTGACCGCACCGTCGGTAAATTCGGCAGGCTGGGTCACCGACACCCCGTGGTCCGCCTTTTCACTGAGGTAGATGTACATCGCGCCATCCTTGAGATCGACCTGCTTTTCACCCTGCGCCCGACTCTTGCTGTTGGTCGCCCAGCCTTTACCCGGCTCGTCGCTTAGCTCCTGCGACTCGCTGCGCTCGAAGTCGTCTTCAAAAATCAGTTCGCCCCTGTCGTCAGCGTGAACAGAAATAGCAGCGAAGAACGAGAACGCGGTGGAAAGCAGAAGGTTGCGGATCATTCGCCATTTATACATCCCTCCGCTACAAGAAACAAAGAACAAAGAACTCCGCACAAAGCACAACGCCCCCATAGCGCTGTTGCGGCCTTGCCACCAGCCGACTCCCCCGCCAAGCTGCCGCCCTCAATGAAAATTTCTACCTGCTTACTCACCTTCGCGCTGGCCACTGGCGTCAGCTCACTCGCCCTCGCCGATCCGCAACCGCCGGAAGGTTTCACCGCCATTTTTAACGGCAAAGACCTGACCGGCTGGTACGGCAACAATCCGCACACCGTCGCCAAGGCTAAAACCCTCTGGCAACGCGACGCCGGTGTCGCCGCTCAGCAGGCCGAGTTCGGCACCCATTGGACGGTCGAAGAAGAAGCCTTCGTCAACGATGGCTACGGCCCCTACGCCACCACGATAAAGGATTACGGCGACATCGAATTTCACATCGAATACAAAACCGTTGCCAAGGCCGATAGCGGTATCTACCTGCGCGGCACCCCGCAGGTGCAGATCTGGGATTCAAAAAACGAAGACGCCTTCAAACACAACGCCGACAAAGGTTCCGGCGGTCTCTGGAACAACACCAAAGGCGCCGCCGGCAAAGATCCGCTGGTGCTCGCTGAC
>JBBKXR010000157.1:0-37875 GCA_037969585.1 Verrucomicrobiales bacterium | reverse complement strand
GCATTCCAGCGCGCCATAGTGATCGTTTCGACTCAAACGCGCACGGGTCGCCGCCGGGCTGCTGAGGCCGCAAAGAAATCTCGTCAGCTGCCGCGGTTGGCGCAGCGGGATGTGCTTTTCATCAATCACTTCACGAATGATCGCCACCTGCTCAGCCGAGATGTCATCGATCAGATCGGTCGGCAGCTCCCGCCCCCCCGTATCGCGACCGCGATCGACACAGTTTCCGCACGTGCCGCAATCGTCGTCGAGAGCTTCCCCGAAATAGGCGAGCAACTGCCCCGTCAAGCACTTCGTCGATTCACAAAAATCGACCACGGTTTCGATGCGCTCGATTTCGTTCGCCTCGCGCTGATGAAAAGCCTCGACCAGCGAGTTCACCAACTCGCTGCGACCGACTTCGCTGTCAGGCTTCAGCTCATAGACATAGCGCGGTCGGCTCGGCTGAAGCCTCAGGTCGCCGATCTCGCCCAGGTGGTTCAAGGCCTGTGCAATGCGCGATTTATTCTCCCCCAAATGCTCCGCCGCTTCAGCGACATCGATGGTATGCCAGCTACGCCCGAACTTTGCCAGATCGAACAGCTCGGTCAGAAACGCCCTTCGTTGTTCAGTATGACCCGCCAACACTCTCTCGACCGGCTGCAGGAACTGATAGCGAAACGAACCATAGAACGATCCTTTTGGACTGAGCACCCCGCGTAATTCCAACTGCGCCAGAGCCGTCGCAGTTACCAGCGGCCGGATATCGCAGTTTGCCGCGAGATCGTAGTGAGAAACGTCGAAGCGATCGCCCTGCATTAGCAAATGCTCGAGCAACGAACGCAGTGCCCGCTCGGACGGCGTGTCGCCGTACACAAAATTCTCCAAAACAATCCGGTCATCTCCACAGGCAAGAATTTCGCAACGTGCATCACCTCCGTCACGTCCTGCGCGTCCGGTTTCCTGCACGTAATTCTCCAGCGACTTCGGCAAGTTGTAATGGATCACCGCGCGGATGTTCGACTTGTCGATGCCCATGCCGAACGCAATCGTCGCCACGATGATGCGCACCTGTCCGGCCATAAAATCTTCCTGCGCCTCCGACCGGTATTCGGCCGGCATCCCGGCGTGGTAAGCCCGCGCTGAAAAGCCTTCGCGCGCCAACCAGGTCGCCACCTCCTCAGCGGTTCGTTGCAAGGTTACGTACACAATCGTCGACGCATCGTCCGGCATTTCGCGGAGAACCGCTGCCAGCTTTTGTTTTCGATCCGCCGCCGTACTCAGCGTCACTTGAAAATGCAAATTGGGTCGCCGGAAGCCGGTGTGAACATGATCCGCTGCGGTGATTCCAAAATGCTGCCGAATGTCCTCAGCCACCGATTCAGTCGCGGTAGCGGTCAGGGCGAGAACCCGGGTCACCCCCAGAGACTTTACCCAACCGCCAAGCTTGAGATAGTCGGGACGAAAATTGTGCCCCCACTCCGAGATGCAGTGCGCTTCATCGATCGCCACCATAGAGATTGACACCTTGCTGAGCTGGTTCGAAAAGCTTTCGTTATTGAGCCGCTCCGGAGCGATGTAGAGCAACTTCAATTCGCCCGCCTCCATCTGCTGATAGATGCGATCCGTTTCAACGATGCTCAAACTCGAATCAAGCCGGGCCGCCGCGACGCCGCGTTCGGTCATCGCCTCGACCTGATCTTTCATTAACGCGATCAGCGGTGAGATCACCAAGGTCAGCCCGTCGAGCAATATCGCCGGCAACTGATAACAAAGGCTCTTGCCACTCCCGGTCGGAAACACGGCCAACGAAGGTCGTCCGGCGAGCAGGACATCGATTACTTCACGTTGCCCATCACGATATACCTCGTGACCGAAGACCTCACGCAGAACTGCATCGCGATCGAGCGTGCTCGGATTTTTGGGTTCGTGTTTCGCCATCGTCGTTCGGCGAGTGTTACCACGGAAGTGCCGGCAGCGCCATCTCAAGCCATGACCGCCACAGACTTTGCAATGGTAACGAATTTTTAAGATTTCTCCGGAGTGTTGCGAATCCTTTCCCCTCGGAATCTGCGCCGACAACGAATTTGACTGACCATTGGTAAACGCTACGATATCGCCCGCCAGCCACTGGCCCTCCATATTTCTCTTATGATTGTAGATATTCGTCCCATTTTCTCCGTGTTTCTTGGTGCGGTGCTTGCCGTTGTCTCGGGCCCTTCTGCCGACGCCGAGCCTCCCGAATGGTCAGGAAGCCCAGATATCGCGATCACCATCAAAACCCTGCCAGGCATGATGCGCTACGATTCGGCCGAAATCGAAGCAGCTCCTGGCGCCAAGGTGAAGCTGACATTGGACAATCCCGATGACTTGCAGCACAACCTGGTGTTGCTCAAGCCGGACGCTGAAGACAAGGACGGTCAGAAATTTTCTCAGGAAGTCTGGCAGTTGGGCGACAAAGGCATCGAACTCGGTTGGGTGCCGACCGATCATCCGCGCATCCTGGTTGCCTCGAAACTGCTCGATCCCGAGTCGAGCGAAGACCTCTATTTCGTCGCTCCCGAAAATGCCGGAGACTACCCTTTTGTCTGCACGGTGCCAGGTCATTCGATGCTGATGAAAGGCATTCTCAAGGTGCAAAAACCCGGAGCCGTTCTTGAAGACCTGAACTACTCAATCTACGAAGGCAAGTGGAGCAAGTTGCCTGATTTCTCAACGCTGACACCGGTCAAAACCGGCAAACTCAAGGACGGCCTGATCGATCTCGGCGTGGCCCAAAAAATCAAAGGCCCGGTTGGCATCGTTTTCGAAGGCAAGCTGCGTGTCGAAAATGAGGAGGACGTCCGCTTCTACCTCGCCTCAGACGATGGCTCCCGACTGATCGTCGACGGCGAAGGCATCATCGATGCAGACGGTATTCATCCGGTGACCGATCCGATCGAGGCAAGGGAGCATCTGCTGGAGGGCGTGCACACCGTGCGGGTTCCCTATTTTGACGCCGGTGGCCAGCGCGGCCTGTCACTCAGCATTCGCTCGAAATCTTTCGGCCTGTCTGTGCTCTCGACCGACATCACCGACCGCAAAGCAAAAAGCGCCACGCCCAAGCCGATTCTACTGACGCCAAAAAACGGCGAAGCTATCGTTCACCGCGCCTTCATCACCGACGCCAGCCCGCGTGCCATCGCAGTCGGTTATCCGGGCGGTGTCAATCTGGTTTGGGATGCCGACCGCATGAATCTTGTGCAACTCTGGCGCGGCGGTTTTCTCGACGTCGCGCCGCATTGGACCGGCCGCGGATCGAGTTCCAGTTTCGCCGGTTTCGATCGTGTCCATTTAGGCAGCGGCGTCCCGGTCCAGGTGCTGAAGAGTCTCGACGAACCGTGGCGACCACTCTCCAGGGGGCACATTAAATACCAACGCGACACTGCCGAGCCACAGGCAGAGATCGAATTCGACTTGCCCGAGCCGGGCTATCACTTCAGCGGCTATCAGCTCGACGCAAAAAATCGCTACCCTACCTTTCGATATCTCTACAACGACGAAATCGAAGTCGAAGAGACCTTCCAACCGGACACGATCGACGGTAGCGAAGCCCTTGTGCGCACCATCCACCTCAGCGGCAAGGTCGCCGCCGACAGCTACTTCCGCATCGCCAGTGGCCCTAAGCTCAGCACCAATGACAGCGAGTGGATCGATGCCGACAAGCTCCTGATCAAACTCGAAGGCAGCAAACCCATCGTGCGCAGCATCGGTAGCCAGTCCGAATTAATCGCCGCCCTCGACAGCGCCGCCGACAACTCCACCCTGACCATCACCTATCGATGGAAAACCAAAGTCGGCGGCAAAAAGAACTGAACGCTCCCTCTGTCTCTCCTTCCCTCTTTCCCTCCGCCACGGCGACTCTCCATGAAACGCACCCTTCTCATCCTGCTTGCCGTCGTCACCACTGGCACAGCCCACGCCCAGGAAGCCTCCGACTACTACACCATCACTTCGATTGCCGCGCCGGAAGGCGTCGTCGTCGAAGGCGGTGCGATCGAATTTCTGCCCGACGGCAAAGTCGCCGTGTGCAGTCGGCGCGGACAGGTCTGGACCATCGAAAATGCCCGCGAGCATCCTGACAAAGCCGCCAAGTGGACCCTGTTCGCAGAATACTTGCACGAGCCGCTCGGACTCGCCTGGCGCGACGGTTGGCTTTATGCCGTGCAACGCCCCGAAGTGACGCGCATGAAGGATCTGGACGGCGACGGCCGCGCCGATTTGTTTGAATCTGTGTCGACCACCGTCGGCACCAGCGGCAATTACCACGAGTACAACTTCGGCTCGACCTTCGACAAAGACGGCTACCTGTGGAGCGTGCACTGCCTGACTGGATCGTTCACCTCTAACGCCCCGTTCCGCGGTTGGGTGATGCGAACTTCTCCTGACGGCAAAACGACGCCTGTTGCCTGCGGCGTTCGCTCCCCCGGTGGTATCGGCTTCAACGCCAAGGGCGATGCATTTTATACAGATAACCAGGGCGCGTGGAACGGCTCCAGTTCGCTGAAGTGGCTCAAGCCCGGATCTTTTCAGGGCAACCCCAACGGCAACGTCTGGTTCGAATACGCCAATGGCGCCATCGGTGTCCGTCCGCCAGAACCTCCTTACACTGGGGAAGGCAGCCGCACGGTGATCGAGCGCGAGAACATTCCCAGCTACGTGCCACCAGCGGTCGTCTTGCCACACGGCAAAGTCGGTAACTCACCGACCGGCATCGCTGCCGATTTGAGTCAGGGCAAGTTCGGCCCCTTCGCCGGACAGATGTTTGTCGGCGAGCAAACTCACTCAAAGATCCACCGCGTATTTCTGGAAAAGGTCAACGGCGTCTACCAAGGTGCGATGTTCCCGTTTCTCGAAGGCTTCGAGTCCGGCAACATCGCTGTGCGGCTCGGCGAAGACGGCGTGATGTTTACCAGCGGATCGAATCGCGGTTGGGGCGCACGCGGCGGCAAGGCATGGAACTTTGAGCGCATCGACTGGACCGGCAAAGTGCCGTTCGAAATACACGAAATGCGCGCCCGGGCCGATGGCTTCGAACTGACCTTCACCGAACCGATCGACAAAACCAGCGCCGTTGCCGAATCGTTCACTATGGAGGCCTACACCTACATTTATCAAAAAGCCTACGGCAGCCCCGAGGTCGATCAGGTGACGCCGGAAATCACCGTTGTCAGCGTTGCCGAAGATGGCAAATCATTGCGCCTGAAAATCGAGCCGTTGACCATCGGTCACGTGCACGAGTTGCACGCAGCCGGATTGAAGTCAGCTAACGCCAATCCCCTGTTGCACGACGTCGCCTATTACACGCTGAACGAGATTCCTGAGTAGGGCGTTCGGAAGGATGCAAACGTCGCTACTTGAGATGCTTCTCAAAAAAAGCATCGATGAAATCAACCGCCTGATCGAAAAACGGCTGCTTACCCAGAAACGGATGCGGAGCGTCGGCGATGACCAGCAATCCGCTATCGATGTCGAACGACTCCGTCTCGGCTCGTATCGTTTCTGCGTGAGTGCTCGGATCGTCGAGGGCACCGGTGACAAACGCCAGGGGCGGATCAGCCTTATCGAGATGGTGACGCGGTGAGGCGAGTCGATAAAGCTCAGTGCTGTCGGCCTGCGAGCCACCGAGAAATTTCCGATAGATCTCGCCGGTCCCGGCACTCGAGCGCAGCGCAATGCGTTCAGTGAGCAGATCGGACTGCGCGCCCATCGCCACCGCCGCCTGAATGGCACTCGAATGATCGGCGTTACCACCATCACCTTTCAGTTCATCGACACCACCGGATGTCGCTAACAAAGCCACCAAATGCCCGCCAGCCGACAAGCCGGTCGCGCCGATCGCATCGGCATCGACGCCGTATTTTTCTGCGTTGGCCCGCAACCAGCGCACCGCTGCTTTGCAGTCGTGAATCTGCGCCGGGAACTGAGCTTCGCCGGACAGCCGATAGGAAATGGTCACCGTTACGAATCCGCGGTCAGCCAGAGCTTGAGCGATCTGCGCATGGTTGCGCCGCTCACCTTTCTGCCAGCCTCCGCCGTGAATACAGACAATTGCAGGCAATGCTCCATGAGCATTTTTCGGCCGATACAGATCGAGCTGCATTTCCCGCTCGCCATACTTCGCATAAACCAAATCAGGATGAGCCTCGAGCCGCGCGAGAACTTCTGCGGAAACTTGAGTGCGCGGCAAATTTCCAAGATCGGCTGCCCGGGCGGGAACCTGAAAAGAGGCTCCGAAGAGCAACACCGCCCCGAGAGCGCAACGCGTAGCCGATAATTTCATGATACGCAGTGTGCCGACGGCGCCTGCCGCGTTCAAGCCATCACGACGGGGCTCCAGGGCTTCTCTCAAAACAACTCGGTCAGCGGCCTACCGTGATCGAGTAAATTGAAGGGCCGGCCACCACGATCCGTAGCCTGGAGATTGGTCACTCCCATCGCGTGATACACCGTCTTGGTGATATCCGCGGGTTCGATGAGCCGGTCTTTGGGATACTCTCCGTTGCGATCGGTTTCGCCAAAAATCTGTCCTCCCTGAATACCACCACCCGCCATCAGCACGCTCTGGCACGCCGTCCAGTGGTCGCGGCCGGCGCCTTCGATGCCACCCGAGCGACGATCTCCGATCAAGGGCTTGCGCCCCATTTCGCTGTTCACCAGCACCAAGGTGTCTTCGAGCAAACCACGCTGAGCGAGATCTTCGAGCAGGGCCGAGTAACCGCGATCGAACTCCGGTAGTAGATCCTGAGCGAGGCAGTTGAAATTGTTGCCATGCGTGTCCCAACTTCCCGCGCTGCGACATTTTTTGCCCAACTTTTCCATGTCGCCTTTCCAGAAAACGGTGATGAACGGCACCTCGGCCTCGACCATTCGACGCGCCATCAGCAAGCTCATGCCGTTAATCGTTTCGCCGTAGCGTTCGCGTGTCGCTTTCGTCTCGTTCGACAAATCAAACGCTGCCGCCGTTTCTGCTGACGACAAAAGTGAAAATGCACGCTCCTGCTGACGAGTGTAATCTTTCGCACTCGCCTCGTGATCGAGCTCGCGCCGCGCCGCATTCAACGAACCAAGCAAGGCCTCCCGATCATCGAGCCGCGCCCTCCCGACTTCGCGTTTCATCGTCAACGACGGTGCGTTGAATTTCAGCGGCTCGAGTTGATTGCCGTGCAAATAGAACGGATCATAATCCATACCCATCTTGCCGGCGAACTGACCCGGGCGGGTGTATGGCTTACGGCTCGGCATGTGCGGCAGACTGATCAATCCCGGCAGCGTCGGATGCTCACCGCGCTCGCGAAAAACCACACTACCCATGAACGGCCAGTCGTCGGGATAGGGTCGGCGATCGTTGCCTTCGAGACGGAAAGTCTGGTCCGGAGGGTGGCCGGTCAGATTGTAGTAATAACCGGCATGGTGATCGCCGGTGGCCTTGCCGCCGTCGCTGACACCGTGAACTACGGCCATGTGATGCGCCACTTTTGCGGTCATCGGCAGATGTTCACAAAACTGCATCCCCGGCACCGAGGTGCGGATCGGTTCAAATACCGAACGGTAGTCGGAAGTCGCCTCCGGCTTGATGTCCCAGGTATCGACGTGCGACGCCCCGCCGCAGAGGAAAAACAAGATCGTCGATTTGGCCGGCTTGGCCCGTTCTCCGGGCGGCAGCCCTGCTGCTGCCGCCGATGGTGTCGACGCTCCAAATCGAAGACCGGCAAACCCCGCCGTCGCTGCTCCCGATGCCACCAAAAAAGTGCGACGATCAATTTTACCGCTTCCTCCAGATGGCGCGAAGTTCATGGCAAAGAATTTAGTCGTCTACTCCACCACTGTCGATAACGCCATCGCGTCCAACCGGCTGGAGGGCCAAGTCATTGTCTACCCAAGTTGCGGCATCCGTGGCATGCTACGGAAAAGCGGTTCACCTCGGATCCAGTGTTCCCCTCGCCGCGCCAGACCACCATTGTAGGGCTGGCGCTCCGCCGGCCTCGGTGCGTTGGCGGGGGTAGACTTCGAGCAGCCGAAAAGCGGGCGGGCGCGTCGCTCGCTTCGGGTGGCAAGCGGAGCGCGTGCCCTACAATTTCCAAGTCGTTAACCTTCCTCAAACCGGGAACAGTATTTGTGGATAAGCGCTCACCACGGGACGCCCCAATGTGTCGCAATCCTACGGGCATAAAAATCCCCGCCCATCCAGATCGGTCCCTACGGGACGTCTCAGATCAAACTCCCGGCCGAATATAACGCCGTACCTCGAACGCATTGAATCGTTCGACGATCTCCGGTTCAGCAAAATCCGTCTCGAAGGGTGGGAACTCGGTGTCGCCCTCGTGCGCTTCGAACACGTAGCTGAGTAACACCTCGGCGCAGAGCGGCAGCATTGCTTCGTAGAGCCCGGCGCCACCGATGACAAAAACTTCACCTTCAAGATCGAGTTTTGCCAACGCCTCGACGCTGCCGACAACTTCCGCGCCCTCTGGCGCTTCGTTCCAACTCCTCGACACGACAATGTTACGCCGTCCCGGCAGCGGTCGACCGATCGATTCCCAAGTCTTGCGCCCCATTACAATTGGGCGGCCCAAGGTGGTTTTCTTAAACCACTTGAAGTCCTCCGGCAAATGCCACGGCAGCGCTCCGTCGCGCCCGATGACCCGATTCGACGCCATCGCTACGATGGCTTTGTAGATCACCGGATCGCTCATCGGGTTTCAGAACCAGCCATTTATACTAGACCGCAATCGGCGCCTTGATGCCCGGATGCGGATCGTAACCGATCAGCTCGATGTCGTCATACGTGAAGCCATCGATGCTGGTCACCTCGGGATTCAAGCGCAGGGTCGGCAAGTCACGTGGCTCGCGTGACAGTTGCAGCTTGGTTTGCTCGAGATGATTTTTATACAAATGCAGATCGCCAAACGTGTGCACGAACTCGCCCGGCTTCAGTCCGCAGACCTGCGCCACCATCAGCGTGAGCAGCGAATACGAAGCGATGTTAAACGGCACGCCCAAAAACAAATCAGCGCTCCGCTGATAGAGCTGACAACTCAGTTCACCGGCGGTGGTATCAACGTAAAACTGGAACAGACAGTGACACGGTGGCAGCGCCATACGCGGCACGTCGCCGACGTTCCAAGCACACACCAAGTGTCGACGACTGTGCGGATTGGTTTTGATTTGCTCTATCAACTGACCGATCTGATCGATCGGTGGACCGTCTCCAGCAGCTTGCCAAGCTCGCCACTGTTTGCCGTAGACTGGGCCCAGTTCACCGTTCTCGTCGGCCCATTCGTCCCAGATGCTGACGCCATTGTCGCGCAGATAGCCGATGTTGGTCTCGCCTTTTAAAAACCAGAGCAGTTCGTGGATGATCGAGCGCAGGTGCAACTTCTTTGTCGTCAGCACCGGAAAGGTCTCGCGCAAATCAAACCGCGCTTGCGCACCGAACACCCCGATCGTGCCGACGCCGGTACGGTCCTCGCGCTCGCGCCCCTCATCGAGGACCAGTTGCAAAAGTCGTTGGTATTCGCGCATGACCGTTCTCTTACTCCACACGGAGAATATTTCAATGGACTCACTGCCGATCGACGTCAGTGAGCCGTGTCCGAGGTGTCGCCCCCGTTGCCATCACCAACGGGGTTCTTTCTCTCTTCCCACTCAGTGAGGACTTCGTGAGCCTGAGCCGTGTCAATGTCATCCGTGGTTCCCATCGCCCCGTCCGCGCCTGCGGAAACCACTTTGACCTGATAGTTTCCGACTGTCTCCACCTCAAGCGGCACACGCATCAGGTTGACCAATTGGTCGTCTTGAATAAAATAATCCAATCGAATGCCCGCGAGTTTTCGACCGCGCAGCAGCGTCGCCCAGTCTCGATTCGTTCCGGTGGCCGGCACTTGGTCGGGATGATGCGCAGAGAAATCCATGATCGCTGTCTCGACCACGACGACCACATTCGCTTCGAGAAACGGCAGGTACTTCGGCAGTGCGACTTTCCACAAACCGACACCAATGATCGTCGACATGACCGTCGAAAGCACTAGACAACCGCAGCCAGCTTTGAAAAATTTGAGCATGAAAAAGTTAGCTAACCGGGTAGCGGAGGGAGCACGACGGCAAAGCCCACTGCAACGCCCCAGATCCTACCCGCGACGCCCGTCCCCGCAAGCCTGATTCAATTGGCCTCATTGCCCCTTCAATCCCCCGGCCGAATCCGACCACGCCGTGATTTCTTCTCGGTGCGCCGACGCTTTTGCTCAAGCAACTTGCGCTTCGTCGATGCCGAACGTCCACGCGCCTTAACCCGGGCGATCGACCGCTTGCGGTCACGCGCCAGTTTTTTGCGACGCTGAACCTCCTCCAGCCGATGGCACAGCCACTCGCGGGCGACCGCGCGATTGCGCTCACGTGACCGCTCGTGCTGACACTGCACCTCGATACCACTCGGTCGATGCTTCAAGTAAACACACGACGCCGTCTTGTTAACCTTCTGTCCGCCGGGGCCACTACCACGAATAAAACGCTCGTCGAGGTCCTCCTCACGAACTCCTATATTCGCCAAACGGCGCTGCAATGACTCACTCCATTCACTCATCGTCCCAGCGCCAGACTCAGCTCACATCGTCCAGCAAAAACAATCTTTCGACCGGATAACCCAAGGCGTCAGATCCATTAAAAATATCAACATTACCGTAACAAGAAAGCCACGGGTTTGGGTAGACCGTGTGGCCCGTATACGTTAATATCCGCAAATCCCCGGTTCGTAAACTTATGATCGCAAACCGCTTCCCGCAGTTCATGTCCCCGACTTCCATTTTCTCCCTTCGTTTCGTCGCTCCTGCGACCGTTGCCATTCTGGCTATGACAATTGGCGATGTCGCCAACGCGCAGACTGGCGTACCCGGCGTAGCGCCGTCCGGCAGCAACGTGCAATCGTACGACGCCCGTCAGCTTGAATTGATACGCGTTCGCGAAGCCGCTCAGAAAGCCCGTGCCGCAGCGCAGCAAGCCGCGATGGCCCGCTCCGCCGACCGCGCGCTGGAAGACGAACACATCAAGGATAACGTCGATCGTTCGATCGAGCTAAAACAACTCAAAGCACAGGCCGCTCAAGACGCACAGAACAGCACGGCAGCCAACGCCTACCAGAAGGTCAGTTCCGGCGAGATTAAAACCTGGCAAAATCCCGACGGAGGCAACGTCACTATCCAACGAGACGTACCCCGCACCTTCACCGAGAGCATTCCAAAACCCGCAAGCGCCGAAGATGAAGATTCCGGTGGTGGCATCGGTGGCGCGCTGCGCGGCGCTCTGTCGTGGCGTCCGAAGATTCCATTCACCGGCAAAAAGAAAGAGGACCCGAACGCCATTCCACCCCTGCCGACGTTCGCTCCCGCCGAATCTCTCGGCCTCGGTGCCGTGCCGGCACCGCCCGTCCAGACCGCACCTCAAACCGTGTCCCGCAACAACACCGACGAAAAAGGTGGACTGAAGATTCCCCTCATTGGCGGTTTGTTCGGCGGTAAAGACGATGCCAGTGACTTGGCTGATTCCCAACCTGCCCCTGCTCCGGCGGAAGAGGTTCCTTACTATCAGGCACCGACCCGCGTTGCGGACAATCCTGCGCCGGCGAGCGAAGAAGAAGCCAAGACTGGATTTTTGGCACGCATGAACCCGTTCAAGGGTGGCGATAACACAGACTCTGTCGAAGCCGATACGCAAGGTTACGCCGATCTGGTAGAGGGGTCTCCCGCGCTGCCCAGTTCTTCGTCCGGCGACGCCGCATCTGCAGGCCTGTTCGGACCGGTCGGTGCTGACGGCGCGCGCGACGACTTCTCCAACATTGTCACCATCGATGACAGCGATGACAAACCCGGCTTTTTCGGTCGCCTGTTTGGTGGCGGTAGCGATGAATCCCCGAAATCGAGTGGTAGCAGCTCTGCTCCCGGCGTCTACATCGTCGACAGCAATGGCGCCCAGTTGCTCAAGTTTGGTAACTCTACCGTCAGCTCCGACGCCTTGCCGATGCCTGTCGGAACCGTCGTTCGGATGACCAATGTCGGTGAAGAATGGAGCTCCGTGCAACTTCCGTCCGGTGCCAAAGGCATCATGCGCAACAAAGCGCTTCGCCCGGCCACTGCCAACGAAGGAACGCCCGCCATGTTCGCCCATCTTGATCAGCCTCAGTATCCGACGACGGCACGCATCAGCCGGTCCCGCTCAGCGACAGGAGCCTCGAGTGAGCCTCAAGCTCCCGTTCACGTGCCGACGCCGGATCTGCCCAGCGCCGACACCAGCGAAGAAGGTCCAATTGGCAGCAGCCTACTGCCGCCGTTGCCTAGCAACGTGCTTGAGTGAACGATCTATCCCGTCAGCAGGCACCGGAGAGGGAGACGCGTAGGTCGTCGTGTCGATTGATCGATTCCCGCTGACGTCGAATGGCCTTTCTCCGTCAGATCAATATCAGAGGTAGGGTTGAGCAACTCACCGTTTCTAATTTTTATTCTAAGCGGAATAAATTCTCGGCCATTCTGACCACGGTCCTGACCGTTGTCGCCGTTCTCGCAGGGACGACTTCCGCCCTCAGCCAGGAAGGACCAGCCGCCGTCCGGCCCGCATCGGCAATCCCCGACAACGTTCGACAACTGCTTGTCGGCGTCGCCAGCACCTGGGACCAGTCACGCGGCAAGCTCTGGCGCTACCAACGCGATGCCACCACCGGCGAATGGCAACGTCTTACCGATGCAGACGGCGTCGACATCCTGCTCGGCCGCAACGGACTGGCTTGGGGACGCGGCGCACTCGCCATCCCTGAGTTTCTCCAGCCACAAAAGGCCTCCAAACGCGAGGGCGACGGTCGTGCCCCCGCCGGTTGTTTTGCCATCACCAAAATCTATGGCAACGACGCCAGCCTGCCCAGTGGCGCCAGCTTTCCTTATCGTCAGGTCGGCCGATGGGACGCCTGGCCCGACGATACCCAGAACCCCTTCTATAACCGCCACATTGTGATCGATCCCAAGCAAGGCATTCCCGCTTGGTTTGAAAAACAGCGCATGCGTCAGGACGACATCGCCTACCGTTGGCTCGTCGAGATCCGCCACAATGCCGACCCGCCAATGCCCGGCGCCGGCAGCGCGATCTTTTTTCACATCCGCCGCGGGCCCGATCGGCGTACCTCAGGCTGCACCACCATGAGCGAAGGCAATCTAAAGGCCGTCGTCTCCTGGTTGAAGATCGACGAGCACCCTCACTACGTGCTGCTGCCGAAGCCCGTCTACCGGTCCCTCGCGCCAATCTGGAAACTGCCGCCACTCGCCGATTAGAACATCGGACCCGTGTCCTTACTGTCAGACTGGAAAATTTTGCGAGGATCGGCAAAATGTCGTTCCGTGAGGCGAAGAAACGCCTCACGGAACCCTTATAAATACAGGAAACTGTACTTTTTTGTGAATTTTATGACAATTTTGTGCATTCCTCATCGTCTTCTGCTACATTGATTGAGGAAACTTAATTACCTAGCTTAGCAAAGTAACGAGTTTTTGAACCCACCTCAGCACCCCTGAACCATGAATGTTGAACCTGACCCTTCGCGGGGTTCGGTGCCTTGCGAATTAATTGAACCCAATCCGCTAAGCAACCAATTCCGCATCCTCGTCATCGATGACGAACCTACTAATCGCCTCATACTAAATCGACTACTTGGAGCCGTAGGCTACGCCGTCAGCGAAGCTGAGAACGGAGCCAGTGGACTTTCCCAAGTCATCTCCCGTCGCTATGACCTTGTCATTATCGACATGGAGATGCCGATTCTTAACGGCGCTGAAACCATCGCCGCGATTCGCAAACTGCCTTCCGCCACTCAGCGAGGCATCCCGATCATCGCCGCGTCCGGTAACCCGACCGATGAGATGGCCTCATCCGCGCTCGACAACGGTGCCGACGTCTGGATGACCAAGCCCTTCGATTTTGGAAATCTCCAGAAGTCGATCGCCCAGCTGCTCGCCCCTCGTCGACGGTCGACGTCCTCTCCGTCCCTTCGCGACACCCAGGTGGTAAAGCTTCGGCCGACCCACCAATCGATCAACGACACGCTCAGCTCCTGAGTTGAACGTCGCGCTACGAAGCACACCCATCAGGAGCCGAATCTGAACCTGCGGTTAGCGTGGTCGCGGTGTTTATGAAATCGCTATTCGTTTCCGGTGCCGCTGTGTTGTTTCTCTCAGGGGCTCCTACCTCAGTCGGAGCGAATGATCCTGCTCCTGAGTTTAAGAATCAGATGGCGGTGGCTTGGGAGGTCGTCTGGGAACGTTTCTTCCAGAAGGATGTGGGGACCTTCATGGATTATCTGAGCAGCTACGAGCCGGGCAAGGAATTGGCTCATCTACCGACGGCGGAAGAGGTGGGACGGCAGTTTCCGAATCCCTGTGGTTACAGCACGGGAATGGAGGACGGAGTCATTCTGGGTGGTGCCATGTTGAGTCTGCTTTGCGATCGGTATGCGGTGACGGAGGAGCCAGCTTTGCGGGAACAGGCGGCTCAGGTTTTCGAAGGGCTGCGGCTATGTGCGACCGTTCACGGCGTGCCGGGTTTTTTGGCGCGCAATGTCTGCCCGGAAGATCAGAAGAGTGTCTATATTAATTCATCGCGGGATCAGTACACGCACGCGGTTCATGGCTTGTGGAAATACTGCCGCAGTCCGCTCACGGATGAGGAGACCAAAGCTGAGGTCCGGAAAATTCTCGCGGCGGTAGCGGAGCGGATGATTGCTTTTGTGAGGCCGGAGAATGACTACGACTTTTGTCGGGCGGATGGCACGCGGGGTCCGCTGGGGATTTGCCGTATGTGGAATGTCCAGGCGCATGAGGCGGCAAGGCTGCCAATGATCTATGCGGCTGCCTGGGATGCCACGAGAGAAGAACGTTATCGGGTGCTGTGGCGGAAGTATGTGGAGGAGGCGGTGACGCAATCGGCCGATGTAAGTGAGAAGATTCCTGCATATGCTTTGCTACAGATGCAGTGTTCGCTGGAATTGCTGCATCAGTTGGAGACTGAAGAGGGGCTGAAGGGGCGGATCGCAGGGCTGATGGAAAAGTTGAGTTCTCTGGCGGAAAAGCGTCTCGTTCATACGCTGGCGCAGATAGCGAACAAAACGCCGGAAGAGATGCAAATGGTGGGGCCGGATTGGCGGCACGTGGAGAAATGGATCAATCAAAACGGATACCAAAATCCGCAATGGGGAGCTTATCGGGAAATATGGCATCTCACCCGGGAAGCGGGCGAGTCGGCTCTAATTCCCCTGATGGTGGATGCCCCGGTGATATCTGCTGAGCAGACGCAGCTCTTAGCGGGCGTGATCCTGGGAACGGATTATGAGCACAATTCCAGCTGCGGGATTATCTATCATCTCGCGGCCTACTGGAAGGGCCGGCGCCACGATTTGTTTTAAGTGCCGTGCAGGGCAGGGCAGGAAAAGTCGGACAATGCCCTGTCGGCAACTCTGAACTCGCCAAAACCAGCGCCGTAATCCTCAATCGAGGAGAGCGGCTCTTCCTGTCCCGCCGGGTGCCGACGTCGCTGCGTCCAACACACGATCGTGCCTTTGATTCGCCAGCCGCAGCAAGGATAGTCGCCCCACTCGATCCGATGCTATCCTCTCTCCCAGTTCTTTGTTCCCCTCCCCGCAGCCTTTGTGTCGGCGTCGCCATTGTCTGCGCTCTGACCGGCGGTGGCGTGCTGGGCGTTTCGTCGGCGAACGCCGCCGCCGATGAGGACGCGGCAGCGGCGAAAGAGTTTCGCGACAAGGTCGAGCCGATTTTTGCGACGTTCTGTTACGACTGCCACGGCGATGGCATGGACAAAGGCGACTTTGCCATGGATGACTACGAGTCGCTCAAGGGCCACTTCGACAACATGGGCATGTGGTTTGAAGTGTGGAAGAACACCCGCGCCGCGCTCATGCCGCCGGCCGACAA
Source organism: Verrucomicrobiales bacterium (assembly GCA_037969585.1). Taxonomy (GTDB): domain Bacteria; phylum Verrucomicrobiota; class Verrucomicrobiia; order Verrucomicrobiales; family DEV007; genus JBBKXR01. The sequence goes on along the minus strand of JBBKXR010000157.1, from coordinate 21,898 downwards.
AAAGCAGCCGACCGACGCCGAACGTGACCAGATGCTGGCCTTCATCGAGCGCGAAGTTTTCAAGATCGATCCCGAGAATCCCGATCCGGGCGCGGTTACCATTCGCCGCCTCAACCGCGAAGAGTATCGAAATACCATCCGCGACCTGTTCGGCGTCAACTTCGACGTCAACGATGCCTTTCCCGCTGACGATACCGGCTATGGCTTCGACACCATCGGCGACGTGCTCAGCATTTCCCCTCTGTTGATGGAAAAGTATCTTGAGGCGGCGCAGGACGTGGTTGCCGAAGCCATTTCCGTGGAGGGTCCGCAGATCCCGACCCACTGGTTTAACCTCAAGGATTTTTCCGATCCGAAAAACGAAAAACACAGCTTTGCCTGGCTGCCTCTCGACGCTGACCGGACGATGCAAGGTAAGCCCTGGGTCAACTACTCGGGCGAACAAAAGCTGCAGGTCGAATTCATCGTCAAAGGCTCTAACGAAGCTACCAGTCAAACCGGCACCCTCACCGTTGGCTTAGATGGTAAGGAACTGGTCAGCCGCAAAGTCGGCTGGGACAACTCCAAGGGCATCCGTTTCGAGACCAAGGTCAACCTCAAGCGCGGTCGCGAGCACCAGTTCACGGTGTCCATGCAGCCGGGCGATCCACCCGCCGAGGGCGAAAACAAAATCGCCGTCGAAATCAAATACCTCCGCGTGCACGGCCCGCTCGATGGCAGCTCGCTCGAGTATCCGCACGAGTTTAGAAAGATCTTCACCGACGGACCGCCACCCGACGGCATGGACGAACGCGATCCCTATCGGGAAAAGATTTTGCGCAACATCGCCACCAAAGCTTTCCGTCGCCCGGTCGATCAGGGTAGCCTCGCTCGCCTCGTGCAACTGGCACGCACGGTCGACGAGCAGGAAGGTAAGCGCTTCGAGCATGGCATCGCCCACGCCGTCACCGCCATTCTCGCCAGTCCAAAATTTCTCCTCAGAGCCGAGTTCCAACCGGAACCCGACAACGCCGGAAAGGTCGTGCCGCTCGACGAATTCGCCATCGCCTCGCGCTTGTCGTATTTCCTCTGGTCGTCCTGCCCCGACGACGAACTGCTGAAACTGGCGGGCGAGGGAAAGCTGCGCGAAAACCTCCGCGCTCAAGTGGATCGTATGCTCGCCGACTGGAAGTCCGAACGCTTTGTAAGCAACTTCGTCGGTCAGTGGCTGCAAGCGCGTGATATCGAGACCCTCGCCATCGATTCACGCCGCATCCTCGGCGACAACCCGGAAAACATCTCTTTCAATGGCGATATCCGCAGGGCGATGCGAGATGAGACCGAACAGTTCTTTGCGCACATCCTTAAAGAGAACCGTCCCGCTACCGAATTGCTCACCGCAAATTACACCTTTCTCAATGAGCGGCTCGCGAATTGGTATGGCATCGACGGGGTCAAAGGCAACGATATGCAGAAAGTCGATCTTGCCGGATCGGCCCGCCGTGGCGGCTTACTCCGTCAGGGCACCTTCCTTGTGGTCACCTCGAACCCGACCCGCACCTCGCCGGTAAAGCGCGGCCTGTTCGTGTTGGAAAATCTACTCGCCACTCCCGCTCCGCCCGCCGCCCCCGACGTGCCGGCTCTTGAAGCGGCGCAGAAGGGCAAAAACAAAGACCTTCCGCTGCGCGAGATCCTGAAGATTCACTCCGAGGAGAAACTCTGCGCTTCCTGCCACGCCCGCTTCGACCCGATCGGCCTGGCCCTGGAAAACTACAATCCTCTCGGCTTGTGGGTTGACGACTACAAAGGCCAACCCATCGACACCGCCGGCAAGCTGGTCACCGGTGAGCCCTTCGACGACGCCGGCGCGCTTTCCCAAATTCTCGCCGACGCGCGTTCGGGTGATTTCCATCGGGCGCTCACCGAGAAACTCATGACTTTTGCCATCGGCCGCGGCATCGAGTTCTACGATGCCCCGAGCATCGACAAAATCGTCGCCAGGGCGGAAACCAAAAACGGCACTCTCCGGGAAATCGTTTACGGCATCATCGAAAGCCCACCCTTTCAGAAACGCCGTGGCGACGGCGACGTGTTTGGTGGCAAGTGATGAAGTTTTAAGTGTTAAGTGTTAAGTTTTAAGCAATCAGATCTCAGATCCCGAATTGCAGATCCCTCTATCTCAATTCTCAGATCGCGAGCAAAGCTCTCTTCCCCCTTATGAAACTCGAAATCAACCGCCGTCATTTCCTGCGCGGACTCGGAGCCGGTATTGCGCTGCCGACACTGGAAACTTTTCTGCCATCCGCAAAGGTGCTTGCCGCTGAAGCCGCTCGACAGGGCACGGCTCTGACCGCCAGCGGTATGCCGCTGCGCATGGCATTTCTATACAAGCCCAACGGCGTCAATGTCGACAAGTGGAAGCTCACCGGAACCGGTCGCGACTATCAGTTCAACGAAACCCAGAAGCCTTACGCCAAGTTCAAAGACGACATCCATATCCTCAGCAAGCTGGAGCACAAAAACGGCACGGCGGGTGGCGACGGCGCCGGTGACCACGCCCGTGCCAATGCCACGTTCCTAACCGGTATGCGTCCGCGCAAGACCGCAGGGGCGGACATCAAACTGGGAACCTCTGTCGATCAGGTGGTCGCGCGGGCGATCCAGGACAAAACCCGTTTTGGATCGCTCGAGCTGTCCTGTGACGGCGTGCGCAAAAGCGGCGTCTGCGATTCCGGCTACTCGTGCGCTTATCAGTTTAACCTTTCATGGCGCAGCGAGACCACGCCAATGACTCCTGAAGTGAATCCCCGGCTGGTGTTCGAACGACTGTTCGGAGCCGGCAAGGGTGAGGAGCGCGAGAAGAGCTTCGCGATCCGCAATCAACAGCAGCGTTCCATTCTCGACTTTGTCATGGAAGACGCACGCCAGATGAACCAACAACTGGGCAACAATGACAAACTGAAACTCGACGAGTACCTGCAGGGCGTACGCGACATCGAGAGTAGGATCGAAAAAGCCGAGAAATTCGGTCTGCCAAATGATCCGGGCGTCGAACGTCCCGCCGGTGTGCCTTCCGAATACGGGGAACACGTCCGCCTGATGATGGACATGCTGGTGCTGGCCTTCGAATCCGATTCGACCCGCGTCGCCACCTTCCTGCTCGCTCACGACGGCAGCAACCGCAGCTTTCGTGAAATCGGAGTGCCGGACGGTCACCACTCCATTTCCCACCACCAGGACAATCCCGAAGCCCTCGAAAAGCTGGCTAAGATCGACTATTTTTACTCGCAGCAGTTCGCCTATTTCCTCGAACAACTGTCGCAGAAAAGCGACGCCGACGGCAAATCGCTACTGCACAATTCGATGATTGTCTGGGGCAGTGGATTGGCCGACCCCAACCGTCACCGCCACAACGAACTGCCTATCGTCGTCGCCGGTCACGGAGGCGGAGCTCTGCAAACCGGCGTTCACACCGACCTCGGTCAGGACACGCCGATGAGCAATCTCTACTTGAGCCTCATGGATCGCATGGGCGTCAAAGAAGAGCGTTTCGGCGACTCCACCGGTCGCCTCGCGGGGATCTGATTTCAGGCAAGGCCAACGCAGCGACGCCTTGCTGCCTACGAATCCATCACCCGTGGACCCGTCTTTACCTGAAGCATGATTTGTTTGTTACCCCGTGCCTCGATGAACCAGTTCTGGCTAATGGGCGGGCGCATTTTGCCTGCTCAATATCCCCCTGCTCCCCGCTCAGGATGCTGCCGATTCCGATGCGCAGCCAGTGATCGTCAACGCCCACGCCGGCGCGGAGTATGGCAGGCCGATTCCGTTCAGGAAAGTGCCTGAAACGGCGGGATCACTGGCGCTGGAAGAAACCAGCCTTCAACCAACCGGTAAAAGTTGTGTATAATGATCAGGGCGTTGCCCCGGGCTGGATTGATTCCAGCCCGTTGGGATTCTGTACTACGCTCACAATCCTTAAGTAGGTGCTATTCGGACCTATCCCTTGGAATTTCTACCGGGTGCGATGGCTGTGTCGCCGCGTGTGCCTGACGCTGCTCCACGGTCAGCGGTGACGGTGAGGCACACAATTTTACGTGTCCTGTTGCTACGCAACGAACCAACGGGTAACGGATGGCATGAGACTACAAGGCAAGACGGCGATCATCACCGGTGCCGGATCGGGAATCGGCAGCGCGACGGTGCGGAAATTTCAGGCGGAGGGAGCCAAAGTCTTCGCTACCGATGTCAACATGGCGGCCCTGCAAGACTTGGCCCGGGATTTCCCATCGCTTGAGATCATGGCCGGCGACGTCAGCCGACCGCAAGACGTTGAAGCGCTCGTCGCGGCGGCCATGGAAAAGTGGTCACGGCTGGATATCCTGGTGAACTCCGCCGGGATCACCGCTCGCAATGTCGGCGAACACGCGAGTCTGGAGGAACGCTGGGACAAGGTCATGGCGGTGAATGTCAAAGGTTCCATGCTCATGGCGCACTCGGCGGTTGCGGCGATGAGAAAATCCGGTGGCGGCGCCATCATCAATCTGAGTTCGGTGATGGGAATCACCGGCTACCCGACGGCGCTAGAGTTTTCGGATGGCTTCAATCCCTACCCGAGCAGCAAGGGCGCCGTCGCTCAACTGACCCGTGATATGGGCGTTCGCTTAGCTTCGGAAGGTATTCGGGTCAATGCGGTGGCACCCGGATTTGTTCACACCTCACTCACCGCAAACGTCACGCAGAATCCGGAGATTTTGAACACGCTCAACTCCCTTCACCCGGCCGGGCGCATGGGCACGGCGGACGAAATCGCCAACGTGATCGCCTTTCTGGCTTCGGATGAAGCGTCTTTCGTAAACGGTGCGGTGTGGATGGTGGACGGCGGCTACTCGGCGCAGTAGCAATGAAGAACGGCGTTCACTCAGCCGCGTTTTCCACGATCCAGTGCCATTGTTCACCCGCCTGCTTGAGCTGCGCTTCGAGGTCACTTTCAGCGAGAAAACCTCGCTCGATAAGCTTTTCCACCGCCGCTTTTACCTGCGCCATAAAGTCGTCCTTTGAAGCGTAGCGTTCCTCCAAGGAAAGCCGGGGATCGTGATTCGTTTCACGCTGAGCTTTGGTCACCGCAAGCGGCACCCAGGCCCCGCGTAGCAGATAAAAATCCTCGGCAGAACCATATGCCTCCGGTCGGAACACCCAGCCCGTCGCCGTCGCCAGAGGCACAGCTACATCCGGCATTCGGATGCCACCAAGGTCATTGCCATCGGCGTCCGCCTGCGGAACCAGCAGGGGTAAATCCGTGCCCTCACCAGCGCCATCCGGCCACTGGGGATTGCGGACACGAGGGCCGGCTGATACCGAATTCGGCGGGGCAAAGCCGGGGACTTTCGGGAAACGCACCTCGGAGATCGGGGTCAAGGTGCCGTCGCTGAGTTTGGGATAGACACTCGCCGGCGGTTCCGTGTCTTCTGCAACCCAGCGATGCATCGCCTGCCGCAGTTCCTGTATCGCCGCCCCGGCATTCACCGGATTGCCCCGCAGCGAACCTTCCACCTGCGAACTTGGCGGAAACGACGACGGCCCATGGGAAGTGCATGCGAAGAAATAGGAGCGCACATTCTCCGGCAGTTCGATGTCCCGGCTGCCATCGGGTGTGGTGTGTGTTAGAGCGGCGACACGTCCCGCGCCCCAGTATTCAGCGGCCATGTTCGTGTAGAAAATCTTCGGGACCTGTGTCACCCGCGAATTTTCCAAAATCCCTTCCGCATGACCACTCACCGCATCGCGTTGCGCGGTATCAGCAAAGGGATAGGAAGCCGTATAATATCCTGCGACTCCGCGCGGAGTGGACCATCGCTGATTCAACACGAGCCGACCGGAACCGGCGACGTGCGCAATGAGCCCATCCAAGGCCAGTCTCCCCTGCTCATCCGTGTTAAAACCGAGATACACCAGATCACGGAGAAAACGTCCACACTGAGATGAGCCGAAAGCATAGGCGTGCTCCACCGGCGCGAGGGAATTCTCACCGTGTTTCAACCAGGCCACGGCATCGCGAATCGCCGCGTAACCGAGCCCGCCGACGGGTGGCGCTTCCGCCAGGTAAAATACTTCATACGTTTTCCCCGCCTCAAATCCGCCCTCAAGGCGAATACGATTGTCCTCCAAGCTCCACTTTTCACGAGGCACCTCCTCGCCTCCGGGATACGCGCCGCGATCCCGCACCATCAAACGACTCTCCGGTCCGGCGATATCCACCGGCGGATAGGACGCTACATCGGTGAGCAACCTGGCATCGGTGAGCTTATCAGGTGTGAAGGTAGCGCTCACCACTCCGCGAATCGGAGTTCCATCCCGGTTCCGTGCCGCCGGCACCTCGATGCTCATTTTCCCGGGATCTTTGGGAACATCAAACTCCCAGCCGACGCTCATCATCGTAAATCCCTGCTCCATCATTGCTGAGGAGAGATTGCCTCTGCCGCCACGATTCGGAATCTCCACCCAGGCCGCCCCGTTACTCAGCGCCGCGTCCTTTGGTTTTACCATGTGCAGGTCTGAGGAAAAACTCACTTTACCGGAAGCGTTCACCGGTGCCAGTTCCACATCCGCGATCACCGCATTGCCGGGAAGAGTCGGATCGATCTCAAAATGTAAGCGTGCCACGATCTGCTCGTAGGAATCGCCCAGGTCCGTTCGTTCGGTCACCTCCACGCGCACGACCTCGGCGCTGGTGGTGGCAACAAGGAGAAAAAAGAGTAAACACCTGAAGGTCAGATTCATCCCCTCACTACGCCTCCGGTGGCAGCCTTTTGCCACCCATTTTTCTCCATATTCACGCGAAGAAAGCAGACGCGATTATTAACCTTTTCCTTTATCGGGCAAGGTGGATTTCAGGTGCGAATTCTTTGTGCTCAAAGCCGCTCGATCCAGCCAAAAGTAACGGTCGCCTGCTCCACGATGTTCACAACTGCGACAACAAGCTGGCGCTGCGGACTTTTAACGAAGGCGAATTAACCAATGAACCGTCGCGGCCGGAGCATGCCAAAACTGTGATCAGAATCAGCTAAACTGTTCTCAGCACATTAGGATTTAGTGAGAAGCGGGTTTATTCCTGTGGCCACTGAGCGTGATAGGCAAGCTGGGCAGCTTTGTCAGGCAGCGGCCCGGTCTGAGCCGGATCATGGAGAAAGCGCAGCGGATAACCGGCTTCGAGACCGTGGATGGTGACCGCCTGTTCCTTGACGGTGAAGACGGCCCGCCAAGCTCCACAACCGATCGCGAATCGATCGGGGCCGCGGCGGGTAATTCGCCGCGTGCGGTGCAAGGAGGGATCGCGCGAAAGGAGCTCGATGAGGCGCGGACGAAAATCGATCTGCCAGTGCGTCTTTAGCCACTCGGCCTGGACGAGGGCGCCCTCGGTCAGGTTCACCGAAAATTCCGGCGGGGAGGCTTGAAGCTCGTCTACCTCGTCGATCCAGCCATTGCATTCATCGGGAAACGAATCGTATCCAGTGACGTAGGGTTTGATGTCGAAAACCGGGGTGCCGTCGACCAGATCGCTAGAACCAAGGACGAGGCTCCGCCCCTCGACCCCGAGCAGTCGCACCGAGGTCAGGCCGATTGGGTTCGGGCGGTGGGGAGATCGGGTGGCGAAGAGTCCGCGTCGCTGGGCCGGGCCGCGCGGGGGAAGAACCAAGGGTCGCCAGCGAGCATTGCGATGGAACCACCAGATCAGCCAGATGCGGCTGAATCCCGAGAGGTCCTGCAGAGCCTGCTCAAAGTTGCAATGAGGGGCGAGCTCGAGCAAGTGACGTTCGGGCACCGATTCTTCGGGTTGATGCGGGGTGTCGAATTTCACCTGCCGGGAGCTGCGCAGGATTCCGATCGGTTGGAGAGTGAGGTTGGGTTCGAGCATCGACGACTGGCGTTTACCGAGGTGGTCGGATTCACAGGATTGGGAGACAGTGTGACGAACGCCTTGAGACGATGGCAAATCGACCGGGCGTTGGGAGGAGGAAGTTCTCATGGGGACAGATAAATTCAGGCGCAGCGGTAACATCATCGAGCTTCGGGCTGTGCGTCGAGTCTGGCCCAGGAGATGTCTTGGTGACAGGCATCACATTCGTCATATTCTCCGTCATCGATGCGCTCGAGGGCCGCCTCGAGGAAGGAGAGTCTCGACTCGCGGCGGCGCTGAGCTTCGATGGCCAGCGCGTAGAGTTCGATGGTGCCGATCGGCGAAAGTTGACCGATGAACTGGTCGGGCGAGATCTCCTCGATCCCAGACAGGGCTGCCTTGATTTCATCACATTGCTCATCGATTTCCTCCTGGATGCGCAGCTTCAGGGTGATGATTTTGTCGATGGTTGGTACTGCGTAAGATTCGTTTGGTAGGATCGGTTGACTCGGACCTGTCCCGGGAATCATTCCCAGTTGGGGGGACAGACCAATCAGTTCCGGTAGGCGGCCAGACGGTGAACGCGAGCACAATCCCACCCCAGTGTCAGGAGACGCTCGAAGCTGGTGGAAACGGTACGAGAGAGGCAATACACAATGCTGTCACGATGACCTCAATCGCGTGTAAATCAAGCGTGCTGAAAGCACGGTTTGACGTCTCGTGTTAGGTTCCGGGGAGCAGACACCGCGCCGATGGACAGGCCTCGGATGTTTTGCTCACCGCTTCGTTTCGAAACGTAAAGGTGACGGACAGCATCACGAATAATGCGAAGGCTTATGAGGTGTTGGGCGCTTTTGAGCTCGTAACTTTCAGGTGATTGTCGATAAATGTAGTTTGAACCTGGACACGTGGGTAAACGCATTTTCTGTTCCTGTCCTGACTCGCAACGGACAAACCCGGAAGTCGGTTTCCACCTTCAATCGCCTACTCATGACAATCAACACCTCCCGGACACGATCCCGTTTTACATCGCTGGTCACCATCCTGATGGCCTGGGGGATGGGGGCCGGATTTGCCTCGGCCGGAGTTGTCCGTATCGAAATCGAGAAGCGGGAAACATTCAGCGACGGACAGGAGTTCGGCGACGCCGGTGCCTACGAATTTCTCGACGGGCGGCTTTACTTCGAGGTCGATCCCGGGGACCCGGCGAACGCCCGCATCACGGACCTGGAGCGAGCCCCGCGTAACGATCAGGGCAAGGTGGAATTCTGGTGCGACTTTTTTCTGCTCAAGCCGCTCGATCCCGCTAAAGGCAACGGTCGCCTGCTCTACGATGTTCACAACCGCGGCAACAAGCTGGCGCTGTGGACCTTTAACGAAGGCGAGCGAACCAACGAGCCGTCGGGGCCGGAGCATGCCGGTAACGGATTTTTAATGAACCACGGCTGGTCGCTGTTGTGGACGGGATGGAACGGCGATGTCGCCGGCGACGATACCGGTCGCCTGCTCGCAGGTCTACCGATCGCGCTTGGCGAAGATGGTAAGCCGATCACAGGACGCAGCTTTGTCGAAATCTCGGTCGACGATCAGGACGTATTCAGTCGTCCTTTCTTTTGGAGTCCATGGGGCACGGCGAAAGCCTATCCGGCGGTCGATGTTCAGGATAATACCGGCGCCGTTCTGACCATGCGCTCGCGACGATCCGAAACCGCCGTCGAGATTCCTCATGACCAGTGGGCCTTCGCCCGGTTTGAAAATGGAAAGGCAATCCCCGATCCGGCCAGTCTGTATGTAAAGGATGGATTCAAACCCGGCTGGCTATACGACCTGACCTATACCGCCACGTCTCCCCGAGTGTCGGGGCTGGGATTGGCCGGACTGCGCGATGCGGTTTCCTTCTTCCGCTATGCAGACCAAAGTCAGGGTAATCCTCTGCCGAACGCCATCGAGAAAGCGGCCATCTTCGGGGTCTCGCAGTCAGGGCGCGTCATTCACCATTTTCTCTACGAAGGCCTGAACCTCGATCAACAGAACCGACCGGTGTTCGACGGTGCGATCAGCCTGGTTCCCGGTTCGGGAAAAGGTCTGTTCAACTATCGCTTTGCGATGGCGACCACCTATGGACTCTACAACTGGGGTGAGCTCTATCCATCCGAGTTTTTCCCGTTCACACCGATGCCGCAAACCGACCCGGTGACCGGTCAACAGGGCGACACACTTGAAAGGCTGCGAGAGTCGGGCGTCGAGGGCGCGATTCCGAAACTGATGTTTGTACAAAGTTCCACGGAGTATTGGGTGCGGGCGGCATCGCTGTTGCACACCGACGTCGAGGGCAAACGCGATCTGGAGATCGATCCAAGTGTTCGCATCTATTCCATCGCCGGCACTCAGCACCTCGACGGTGGGCCCACTGATCGGGGAATTTGTCAGAATCCGCGCAACCCGCTCATGCACCGCGGCCCCGTTTTGCGGGCTTTGTTAGTGTCGCTGGACGATTGGATGACGGATGGATCCGAGCCGCCGCCAAGTCGCTATCCGCGAATCGACGACGGCACCCTTGTTGACCTCGAAACCTTTCGCGAACAGTTTCCAAAAGTTCCCGCAGCCAGTCTGCCGGAGGGCTATAACCAACCTTATCGTCTTGACCCCGGACCGCGCTGGCACAGCGAAGGGATCGCCGATCACGTTCCGCCCAAAACCGGCCCGCGATTGCAAACTCTCGTTCCCGCTGTCGATGTCGACGGCAATGAAGTCGCCGGCATTCGACTGCCCGATATCGAAGTTCCGATTGCTACCTACATGGGTTGGAACCTGCGTGATGAAAAACACGGCGCAGCAGGTCTACTCGCCGGATTGAACGGGTCCTACCTGGAGTTTTCGACGACGCAGACGGATCGGGAAAAATCGGGCGACAGCAGGAAAGCCATCGTCGAGCGCTATCCGAGTCGTGACAGTTATCTAGCGGCGATCCGCAAGGCCGGGGAGCAGCTGGTGAGCGAGGGCTACCTGCTCGAAGCCGATGCCGGGGCGATTCTAAAAGAAGCGGAGGCGCGGGATTTCTGGACGAGTGATAAGGACAAGTAGTGGGCGGAACCGGTGCATTTTTATTCTGCACGTCATGGACCTTTCACGGGATCGCTTTCAGAATGCGTCCGATCGTTTCGTTCATGTGCTCATAGATGCCTCCCGGACTCGGGCCCAGACGAACGACGACGAGCTTACGGGAGGGAATGACCATGGTGACCTGGCCCATGAATCCGGCCGCCCAGTAGGTGTCTTTGGGTACTTGGTCCATGCGCGGCGGTCGGTTGAGATAGAACATGCCGCCGTAGTTCTCTGACTTGTCGGCCGGTGCCGGTGTGGCGACAAATTCGGACCAGCCCTCGGGCAGGAGCCGCTCGCCCTGCCAGACGCCGTCCTGAAGATAAAGCATCCCGAGACGTATCCAGTCGCGAGCGGAAAGGTAGTCGTAGCCCGAGAGGATGAAGTTGCCCCAGGCGTCGGTTTCCAGCACTGGACTGCGCGCACCGATCTTGTCGAACAGGGCCCGCTGCGGAAAAGTGAGGTAGTCCTCGCCCTGAGCTTCGACCGTATCGCGGACGATTTTTCCGAGGCTCAAGGGATCGGTGTTGCGATAGGCGTTGCGGGTTCCGGGCGGAACTTCTGCCGGCGCTGCGATGACGTGCTCGAACACATTGATAGAATCGAAGTAAACTCGCATGTGCTCGTTTTCGGTGGTCAAGGCTTCGCCCTTAAAACCGAGGTTGGCGAATTTCAGGCCGCTGCTCATGTGCAGCAGGTCGCGGATGCGAATCTCGCGTCGTGCATCACCCTGCCACTCTTTGATCGGTGCCGGTTGATCGATCTCCAACAGCCCGCGCTGGGCGAGAATGGCGATCAGTGTTGCCGTGATACTTTTGGCTTCGGACCAACTGATCTGCGGCGTGTCTTTGGTCCAGCCGGGAGCGTAGCGTTCGCCGATGATCTTGCCATCGTAGGCGACGACAAAGGCGCGGGTGTTCTGTTCCTCCTGCGCCATCGCCCAATCGAGGGCGGCAGCCACCGCTTTCGAGTCAACGCCATCGGCAACGGGAGTGGTCGCGCCGACCTCACCCATGGGCCAGTCCTGGGTGGCAGCATCGGGGAGATTGCGAGGCACTTTCACAGGAGTGAAGAAAACATTCTCTTCGCCGCGTGGCAGAATCGTGCTGCCCTGGTCGCCGGTGTAGCGAGCGCTGCGGGGCGGAGCGCCGGGAGCGGTCACTGTGACGATCTTGCGCGCTTCGTCGACCTCATATTTAAAGTCAGCTTGCCAGCCGAAGTAGGTGAACGGGGCGATGTCTTCAGCGATGACTTGTTCCGCAGTCCGCTGGTAATCGCGTCCCACCACCCACAGTCCGGAACTGATATGATGAGCGCAGATCGCCGCCCGGAATTCCATGTTTTCTAGCTTTTTCGCTTCGTCGGCGCTCGCTTTCGTAGCGGGGTCTTTGGCCGACAGCAGATTCGCTTGCGTAAAGAGCACTGCGACAATTAGCAAACGGATCGCTAACAAGTGATGGTTCCTAAAAACTGGTTTCATATAAATTCCTGACGGGTTGATGAGGGTCGGGGAATGGGGTCGGATAACAAGGAAAAGCAGATACTGAAAAGCGTGAGCCAGCACACCCACTTTCCCCGATAACCTATTTGATCTCGCATTTTGCCTCCCGTAGTGAAGCCGGAAGACCAATCTTGCTATCGCTATGATTCCATCTCGCTTTCCTTTCGCAGCCGCCAGCCTTTCATGCCTCGCGGCAGCGGCGATGCTTCTGACCACAACCGCCACGCTCGCCGAAGAGGTGAGCGTCGTGACCGGCGATCCCTCCCCTGCCCCGACAGCGACCGAACCGAAGGCCGACGGTCTGAACATCCCGTTCAGCGTCGATTTCGATCCGCAGGGAGAACTGTTGATTGCCGAATACATCGGCGGCCGGGTTTTCCGGCTGACCAAATCCGGTAAGCTGGAACACCTGGCCGGAACCGGCGGGAAAGGCTACAGCGGCGATGGTGGACCCGCGCTCGAGGCCACGTTCGACGCCATTCACAACCTCGCAGTGACGCCTGAAGGAGACATCTTTCTCTCCGATCACGTCAACCATGTCGTGCGCCGCATCGATTTCAAAAGTGGTAAAATTTCGACCTTTGCCGGAACCGGAAAAGCCGGCTTCTCTGGCGATGGCGGTCCCGCCGATCAGGCTCAGTTCAACGTCGTCATGTGCGTGACGTTTTCGCCCGACGGTAGCCAGATGATCATTGCAGACCTCGGCAGCCGGCGTGTCCGCTCCATCGACATGAGCTCGGGCATCGTTACTACCCTCGCCGGCAATGGCGAAAAAGGCGTGCCCGGGGATGGGCAGCCCGCGCTCGAATCGCCGCTGGTCGATCCGCGCGCGGCAGCGATGGACACGGACGGCAATCTCTACATCGTCGAACGAAACGGCCATGCGCTGCGAGTGGTGCGCCCGTCCGGACTGATCGAAACCGTGGCCGGCACCGGTGAGTCCGGCGACAAGGATGGCCCCGCCCTGCAAGCGCTGCTCGCGGGACCGAAACATCTGGCAATCGACGCGGCGGGCAATGTCTTCATCGCCGACGACATGAATCACACCATCCGCAAATACGATCCTGCCAAAAAGACTCTCACCACCCTACTTGGCAAAGGTGAATTCAAACTCAAGCGCCCCCACGGCGTGACCATTCGCGGCGGCGAACTCTACGTCACCGACAGCTATCATCACCGGGTGCTGAAAATACCTTTGCCGTGAGGCGAGTGTTGATGCTGTCTCCCGACCCGTCCCCCAACGCAACGCAAAGCCCATAAATGGGATTCTTCCTTGCCTGCCGCCCCAAAGACGTGGGCCATTCCTGACCCTCCCTCTGGGCGAGCCGACCGTAGTAGCTCGGGTGTGATGAAACTTGGTGTTCACCACTTCACACTGGCACCAATCTATCAACGAATGATTGGCAGAGTTCGACAGCCTGAGCAGTCCAAGGCGCAAGAGCAACCTTGCGCCAAATCACGCCGATAGAAAAACATATGATCATCACTTTCATTCAGACCTTGGCGACTTCGTGTCTTTGACATATCTCCCGACCTGTGAGGAAATGTTCCGAGTGAATCTACTTCGCAAGACAAGCGCCACGGCGCTGATCCTCTCGCTGCTCTTCGCGGCGGGAAGCGCTGTCCGAGCAGATGATCACGCGCCGCATTACCCCCGGGTGTTTCGCACGTTCATGCCGGAGGCGGGGCCGTCAGCCTTCGCGGTGGAAATGTCGGCCGGCGTGGCGCTGTGCTACGATCCGCTGCGCGGCGGCGTCTCGCAGATCTGGCTCGGTAGCATCGATCGCTCCCCCACCCTCGCGGCGAAGATCAACCAGCCGGCCAAAATCGTCGGCGAAGTGTTCTATCGGGAAACTTTGCGTTATCCGCTGCGGCTGGATCAGGACGGATCGAAACCAAAGCACCGCTTCAAGGGCTATCGCTATGCGGACGGCCATGTCATTTTTGAATTTACAGTTTCCGGACAGTTGGTCAGCGAAACCTTGCGGATCGACGAGAGCGGGCGCGGCCTGGTGAGGGAATTTTCGTTTCCCGAGGGGGCGGCCCCGTTCGTCTTTTTATTGGAAGATCAGGACGACGCGGAAGTAACAGTCGACGGCGGAAAAGAAGTGAACCCGGGTGAATGGCATTTCGCTGCGGGTAGCACCGGAACTTTCACCATCACTCCGAAGAAGCGGTACTGACACTGATGGAAATTCTTCGCATACTGACCATCCTCACGCTGTCCGCCGCAGCGCTGCGGGCGAACACCTATGAGATCGAGGAGATCGAACTACCCGAAGCGATGGTTGCCGAGATATCCGGAGTTACCTTCACTCCCTCCGGGAGCCTGGTGGTGGTCAACCGCCCCGGCGAAGTCTGGATCACTGCTGATCCGAAGAACGGGCCGTGGCGACGCTTCGCCTTTGGTTTGCACGAACCGCTCGGCGTGCTGGCTCTTTCCGAGACGGAAATCCTCGTCACGCAACGCCCCGAGTTGACCCGCCTGCGCGACACCACTGGCGACGGTGCCGCCGATCGCTACGAGACGCTCAATGACGATTGGAGCGTGACCGACAACTGGCACGAATTCACCTATGGTTTGCGGCACGACGCGAACGGCAACTTCCTGCTATCCACGGCTCTGCCCGATGTCGCGGGACCGATCAGCGAGCGCTTTCCGCGCGATCCGCTGAACAACGAGAAAGTGCATGAAGAGCGCAAGCCGTCGCCGGGACGCTATCAGGGTTGGGTTCTGCGCGTAACTCCGGATGGAAAAATGACGCCTGTGGCCAGCGGCTTTCGCTCTCCGGCGGGGCTTGGCATCAGCCCCGGGGGCGACGTTTTCATCACCGATCAGCAGGGCGACTACATTGCGACCAGCACCCTGGTCCACGTTCAGCCCGGTCGATTCTATGGACACGCCGCGTCGCTGAAGTGGCGCGATGATTACCGTGGACCGATCAAGGATCTCGCCACGCTCGCAAAGATGCGCACTCCCGAAGCCGTCGCCCTGCCGCATGGTGCCCTCGGTGGCAGTCCGGGGGAACCAGTCTGGGACACCACCGGTGGGAAATTCGGCCCGTTCGCCGGACAGGTTTTCATCGGCGATTTTACCAAGTTAGTCAGCCGGGTCTATCTCGAGAAAGTCGACGGCGAGTATCAAGGCGCCGCGTTTCCTTTCATCCGCGACGCGGTGGGACTCGAAGCGATCCAGGCCAACAGCGGCGCCGACAATCTGACCATTCCCGCCGGCGGCGATGGCCTGAAATATTTTCGCGATGTCCCGCCCCGCCCCGGCACGTCTCTGCGACCGGGCAACATGCGCATGGCCTTCGCTCCCGACGGCAGCCTTTACCTCGGCCAGACCACTCGCGGTTGGGCCCAGGGCGACGGCCTGCAGCGCGTTGTCTGGAGCGGTCGGTCACCGGTCGAAATGGAGAAAGTCGAACTCACCGGCGACGGCTTCCGCGTTTCCTTCACCGACGCGATGAATGCCGCACAGCTTGCCGATGCGAAGACGTGGCGAGTCAGCCGCTTCCGCTATCTATATCTGCCTGCCGGTAGTCCGCGCGTCGATGAATCACTCTGCCCTCCGACCGCGATCCGTGCCGCCGCCGATGGCCGCTCGGTCGAGTTGGCGATCGCTCCGCTCGATCCCGGTTACCTCTACGAGATCGAGCCCGACGAGCTGAAATCCGCGACAGGTGAGGCTTTGGAAAACCCGCTGGCATTTTACACCGTCAACCGTCTGCTCGACGGCAGCAAATTCACCGGACCGCTCTCGGAACCGTTGATCGTGGCGGAGGCGAAACCCGATACCGGCCCCGACCTGGAAGCGGGTCGCCAGACTTACGCCACCTTCTGTGTCATCTGCCACCAGGCCGACGGCAGCGGCGGAGGACTGCCCGGTGCGCCCCAACTCGCCGCCGCCAACTTCCGCCAACGCGGTCCCGACGCGTCGCTTTCCAAAACCGACGCCGAGTTAATCAAGACCATCACTCACGGCGCGGAGGGCAATCCCATGCCGCCCTTCGGTGGCGTTCTCAAGTCCACGCAGATTCGCGATGTCCTCGCCTATGTCAGAACGACATTCGGTGAGGAAAAAAACACAGATCCTGGCGATTCAATTAAACTCAAATCATCCCAATAACATGCGCCTCATTTACACTCTCATTGTCGCCGCACTTTGCGCCGGCTCACTCCATGCACAGGACCAAGGTAAGGATCCAGAAATGCCCGCCCCGCGAATCAACAAGTTCGTCGAGCTGATGGAAAACGATCAGCCTGCCTTCGGGGTGTTTTCCTCGAATGTATCGGTCCGCACCGGCGCCAGCATGGCGAGCAGCGGACTCGATTTTGTCATTGTAGATCTGGAACACGCACCGTACGACATTTCCAAACTGGAAGGCTACCTACTCGGCATGATCAACAAAGCAGAGGTGGCAAAAAGCGGACTTCAGCAGCGCACCGTGCCCTTCATCCGCGTGCCAGGTGCCGGACGCGAGCAACTCCAATTCATCATCAAACAAGTGCTCGATCTCGGCCCGACCGGGCTGCTGGTCCCTCATGTCGACACGGCAGAAGACGCCCGCGCCATGGTGCAGGCGAGCCGCTTTCCGCAATTGAAGGGTGCGCCTGACTACGAGCCGCAGGGCAAGCGTGGCGTCGGCTACGGCTGGGCGGCCCGTTACTGGGGGCTGTCGGGCACGGAATACGCCACCCGCGCCGATCTCTGGCCGCTCGATCCCGAGGGCGAACTGGTTCTCTGGCTGATGATCGAAACCGCCGCATCCGTTGAAAACATCGAAGCCATCGCCGCCGTGCCCGGCGTCGGCGGCCTTTTCGTCGGCCCCTCCGACCTGGCTTTTTCGCTCGGCGTGCCACTGGGTGATCCCGCCGTCGAAGCCGCCATCGAAAAGGTAGTCGCGGCCACCAAGGACAGAGGCGTTCCCCTGGGAACTCTCTGCGGTAGCGGCCAAGTGGAACAACGTCTCGCCCAGGGATTTACTTTTCTCGCCGTCGGCGGCGACAGCGGCCTGTCCGGATCGGTGAGTGAAGCCGTGAAAATCGGCAAGGCCTTTAAAGCCAAATGATGTTCTGAAGGCCTACCATTTCAGGTTACCTCCTTTATGAAAACTCTCCTTGCTGCTGCCTCGTGCCTGCTGATGCATTCCATCGCCTACGGGGAAGACTATTCGGCCCATTGGCTGGAATTGGTCGAGCCGGAATCCGTAGGCATGGAATCGGCGATCTTAAAAGATATCGACTCAGTCATCGAGCAAACGATTACAACAGGCCATACTCCCGGCGCAGTCGTCGCGATCGGTCGCGGCAACCAACTGTGCTACCTCAAAGCCTACGGCGATCGGCAGTTCTATCCTGAGAAAGAGCAGATGACCGTTGATACGGTGTTCGATCTCGCATCGGTCACCAAAGTCGCCTGCACCGCGACCTCGCTGGCGGTCGTGATCGATCAGGGCAAAGTTTCTCCGGACGATTTGATCACGAAACATTTTCCGGAGTTTGGCGTCAACGGCAAGGAACGGATCAGCGCATGGAATTGCATGACCCACACGTCGGGAATCATGGACTACGCCAATCGGACCAGAGGCACCCGGGAGGAACTGTGGAATCTGCTGTGTGGCTTAGGAATAAAGTATCCATCAGGCGAGCGGTATGACTACAAGGATAACAATTCGCTGATGATGGGGCATGTCGTTGAAAAGGTTTCCGGACAAGACCTGCGGACCTTCACCATCAACAATATCTATCGACCGCTGGGCATGTTCGACACCATGCACAATCCAGACGCGGAACACCGTCAACGGGCCGCCGCGACGGAGACTCGAGGCGATGTCTGGTTCAAAGGCGTCGTTAACGACTACCGGT
This sequence comes from Verrucomicrobiales bacterium, assembly GCA_037969585.1. Lineage (GTDB taxonomy): Bacteria > Verrucomicrobiota > Verrucomicrobiia > Verrucomicrobiales > DEV007 > JBBKXR01. The sequence goes on along the minus strand of JBBKXR010000157.1, from coordinate 3,548 downwards.
CGTATCATCTCGGCGGAGTCGCGGGACATTGCGGTCTGTTTTCGACGGCTCCGGATCTTGCCATCCTTTCAGCCCTGTGGCTGGGCAAAGGGACGCTCATCAAGCCGGACGGAACAAAGGTAAGGCTTTTCAGTGAGGCGACGTTCGAAACGATGACCGCTCCACAAAAAGTGTCGGCAGGTATCCGTGGGCTGCAATGGGACAAACGCTCAGGCGGCAAAAACCGACCTTGGAATATGACCCCGAGTGCAATCGGGCATGGCGGCTGGACCGGCACTTCCGTCTGGGTTGATCCGGACCTCGACCTGTTTGTCGTGGTGCTGGGCAACCGACGCCATCCGTTCGGGAAAACTCCAAATATCTACCCGACCGCAGCGCGAGTCGGAGTGATCGCGGTCAACGCCATTCAGCGCGAGAATCCGGAATTACCAAAACCCACCGTGCAAACTTACGCCGCATTGAAGGGAAAGAAAATCGCCGTGGTCGTCGACGAATCGGAGATCGACCGAACCGATGGACTGCCCGAGCGCTTGAAACAGGAAGGGGTAGAAATCGTCGCACTGTTCTATCCGGACGAGACATCGCAGGAATCCAGCGACATGATGCACTACGCGGTTTTTCCTGAAACGGTCAAAACCGATGCCCCGACAAACGCACCGGTCTATCGCCTGACACGCGACTGTCCGCGCATACTTCCCCCGAGTCTCCATGGCGCTACCGCGATCGTTTTTGCGGCGACGATTGCAAAGGATTCGTCGCAGGATTCGTTTCACTTCATGACCAACCTACTTGGTCAGACTCTGCAATCGGCCTCGGACAATGAGTTGCCGTATTACATCAGCGCCCGCCCCAACCTGCTGGAAAAAAGCCACATCGAACCCACTGACCTGATCGATCAACTGAAACCGTTCGGGAGCTATTCGCGCCTCGCCCGGAAACAGGGACTTTCGTTTGTCGATCTGGCATGCAAAATCAACGCTGATCAGAACCTGGACGTTGAGATTTCGATCAGCGACGATCAGTAGCCAAAGCGATGGTTCAATGCAAAAGCACGAGCAAGCGAATCGATAGAGTTCGTTCGATGAACAGACAGGGTTGCTTCGTTTTCAATGAACTTCGATTGAGCGCTCAGCCATGTTGTGAATCGTCCGCTCAGAATTGCCCCGATCCCACGTAACGACCTACTCTTCGGGGCCGATCCAGGCATCGCCGTAGAAGTCGGCCTGGTCATTAACCGTCGCCTGCACCCAGGCCTCAATGTGCGAAAAGTCAGCGCTGAATCGTCCTATGTACAGTTCGGACTTCGGACTTTTCTGCGGCCCCGTCACCGTCAGGAAACGCACGTCATTTGACCAGCGAGGATGATAGACCCGGGCCCCATCGAGATTCGGCATGGTGTTGATGGCCATAGCCGTATTACTCCTTTGCCCCTCCTCAAACATAGAAATGGTCGTGTGGTCTCCTTGAAAGAGGAAAAATCGGTAGCTGTTGTCGGGTGCCATGCCGGGCCAGCAACCGTTACCCATGAGATTCCAATTAAAACCGGGTTTGGCCGCCTGTACGACGCCGCACTTTGGCCAGGGAAAAGCCTCCGCAGCCCGACTACCATCCGCCGAAAGCTGCAACCATGGAATCTGTTTGCTCGCAGGAAGACCACTCCATAAACTTTCCTCGCGCGTCGGTTCATCAAGTTGTCGGCGGACATAGTTCCGGGCACTTCCCGGAGAGCTTTCAACGACGTAAACCCACTCGATTCCGGTGCTCGGGTCCTTCCAGACTTCGGCCGCCATGCCGCTGCCCAGGCTGCGGAGTTCGCTTCCGTCCCAGTTGATTGCATGACAAGAATTGGTGGAGGGGTCGGAGAAGATCACTCGGCTTGCATCGTGCGTTAGCAACGGCTTTTGGATCGGCTGCGTGCTGTCGATCAGCACCCGTTCCTGTCCGCCTTGCGGCGTTGTTTCATAGCTAAGCAGTTTGATCTCACCACCGTGACTCACCATGTAGTCTTTTGGGGAATCAGTTTGCACCCACGTCAGTCGGACCGGGCGACCTGAAGTAACGTCGAGAATTTTTCCGTCAATCCCTCCGCGTGCCATTGCTTCCGCCGCCCCCTCGCCGGCAGGCGCAGTAAAGGCGGGAAGCGGCGGTGGCTCGCTGGCGATGACTTCCAGCGCCGCTTCGAAGACGTCATCGCCGCGATCCATATGACAGTTGATGATCAGCCCTTGACCAGGCTCGACGACTACCGGGAATTCCCGGACGACCACGCGGTTGACCTGCTTACCAGCAATTTCATAGGGGTTGATATCGTCGAGCACGATTTTTTTCTGAGCATGGAAGTCCATTCGTCGTTCCTTTCCGGGAAATGCATCCACCAGATGCAAGCGCACCCGGTAGTGACCGGCGGGAATATCCTTGAATGCGAACAGGTGATTCTGGTGGCGAACGCTTCGATAGACGTCCTGCGGTGCGGGGTGCTCCAACTCTTTGGTGTCCTTCTCAACAGGAAAGCTGAAAGGTTTGCCGCCGACCGCAAAAGCTTTGTCTGATTGCCAGACGCTACCATCTTCATCGATGACTTCCGTGCCACCGCAGTTGAGGCGCAAGTGGTAGTCCGGGGAAGCCGTGGCGACGTTTCCTGTAGCGATTACCAGCACTGCCGCGGAAATCACCAAAGCAGCAAAACGGTGCAGACGAAGCAACGATTCCGATGCCCGGCCAAGAGCGGAGCGAGTGATGTTCCGGCGTGTTTGACGGCAGAAGCAGACAATGGAATTGCCACATCGCACGCCGGTATCTGAGCCTGAAGTAGTTTCCAACTTGTGCATTACCACACCCTTCCCCTCTCAGGCAGCCCTGGAAAATGACTGATCCGCAGAATCGGTTGCGTAAATCGGGGATGCGCGAGCATTTGATCTTGCAGGGAAACGTGCGCCAATCAAATCGTGATACTCCGCGTGCTCGTTGAATTACCGGCGAATACTGGCTATCACAAAGTTACTTCCCCCCTCAATTCAGCTGCCGTCTACCGACCCGTTCGCCAACGCAATGCAAAGCCCGGGAACGGGGTTCTTCCCTGCCTGCCGCCCCCAGGGAAGTGGGACATTCCTGGCCCTCCCTCTGGACGAGCACCATGGAGCAGAAATCAACGGCTGGCGTTCTTCCAAAAAGCAAATTGCGCGACTTAAGCCATTGCCAATCGCGGCGACAGCCCGGGGAAGAACGACACTCCTGTAGTGTCCGTAGTGTCCATTGCGTTGATCCGGGCGGCACCCAGCCATTGAACTCGGCCAGCGTGGTACGACAACCCAAGAATGTCGCGCCGCCTTGGCGCTGGCCCACCCTCTGGACGAACCGACCGAAGCCGCTCCAGGCGAATGTCATTCTTCAAAATTGCCTATAGGTCGCCTGGAATGTGTCTCAAGCGGACACCGCAGCGATTGATCTCTCAATTAACGCCTTTGTCTTCTTCACTCCCTCGTCTTCACCAATTTCGGCCCCCTCATACTCTATACCGATGTGGCCATCGTAACCGGAGTCGATCACGA
>JBBKXR010000156.1:0-34928 GCA_037969585.1 Verrucomicrobiales bacterium | reverse complement strand
CGAGCGAGCGCAGTCGAGTGATCCATCGGCGCAGCAGGGGAGCGGCTTTGATGGTGCCGCCAATCGGAACGGGAAATACTTTTCCACTGGGCGCAGCGAAGGTTTCGATACCAAGTTCGGAGGCCCAATCACGAAGCGCATGATTGTCGAATGCGGCGAGGATGTTTCGCCACTGTTCGGCAGGAAATCCGGTGCCGCTGTATTTTTCGAGAAAAAGCTCGAGGCCTTCGCCGTTGGTCAAGTTGAGACCGCTTTTGCCGGCGACGAGAAATTTCCGGCCGACCGATGGTTTGGCGTCGTAGACGGTGACTCTGGCGCCACTCTCTGCGGCGACTTCGGCAGCGCGTAATCCTGCGGGGCCGCCGCCGATAATGGCGATGTTCGAAGTGGCTTTCAGAAGGAACGGATAGCGAAGCTCGGCTCAGGTCAGTCGTGCGAATCCACTGTGTTTGACAGGGCCGCCGATCCTGCTCTCGATATCGTCGCTTTTGATCGCTTCGGCAAGTTCGGCGAAAACTTCGTCGAGTGCGCACAGGTAGGCGTCGACGTGTCGAGGCTGATGCGCAAGCATCGCATTGAACGCGCCGGCAGCCAGGAATCCGTGCTTAAGCATGCGTGCGGTCATGAGGGTGGCGAGCGCAGCGGCTTGCGGGTGATCGAAGGCCAGCAGTGCCGCGTGGGGGCGACCGGGGAAGACTAGTGGCAGTTGGTGTTTTTCGCCGAGGGCACGCCAACCTTCGATGGCTTGGTTGCCAATCTTGGTGAGGTGAGCAGGCACGTCGATGCGTTGCATCTTGCGGACGCAGGCGACGGCGGCGGCGGGGCCGATACCTTCGGTCCAGAAGGTGCTGGAGATGAATGACGATTGCGCGGCCTGCATGACGTCGGCGGTGCCGATGACGGCGCCGATGGGGAAGCCGTTACCGAGCGCTTTGGCAAATACGGCGAGGTCGGGCGCGACGCCGAATTGTAGGTGGGAACCACCGAGGCAGCCGCGCCATCCGGCGGAAATTTCATCGAAGATCAGTGGCACGCCGAGTTTGTCGCAGCGTTCGCGCACACCTTCGAGGAAGCCGGGCTCGGGATCGGTGTAGCGAGTCGGCTCCATGACGATGGCACCGAGTTCGTCGCCGTGTTCCGCGATCAGGGCATCGAGTTGGTCGAGTTGATTGTAGTGAAATGTCAGTGTGCTGCCGGCGAGTTCGGCAGGCACGCCGGCGGGATCGAGGCCGGGCAGAAGGTGGCTGCCAAGAGCGTTGCTGCTTTTGCCATCGCCGAGATTGGCGGCGAGGTACCAGTCGTGCCAGCCGTGGTAGCCGCACAGGGCGACTTTTGATTTTCCGGAATAGGCGCGCGCGATGCGCACGGCAACCGTCATGGTTTCGCCGCCGGCGCGGGTGAAGCGCGCGCTTTTCGCCCAGGGGTGGATTTCGGTGAGCAGCTTGGCGAGTTCGACTTCATCGTCGGTTTGCAGGCTGGACATGGAGCCGAGGCTGACGCGGCGGATGACGGCGGCGTTTACGTCGGGGTCGCTGTAGCCGAGGATGGTTGACAGGATGCCGCCCAGACTCATGTCGGTATAGGTGTTGCCTTCGATATCGATGATTTCGACGCCGCGCGCTTCGCGGTAGTAGGCGGGCCACTGATCAGGCGCGAACATCTCGGGACGTTTGCTGAGCAGTTGGGTGCCGCCGGGGATGAACTCCTTAGCTTCACGATAGCGCTCTTGCACATCGGGCATCGGCCGGGGCAGCGGTAGATCGAGAATGCGGCGCGCGCCGTTGCAGAAAACTTCTTCGATGTCGGTCTGGTCGAGGTGCTGGTTTTCGCAGGCGCGCTTCAGGGCGAGCAAAGACTCGAGGCCGAGCAGGGTTGGCTTGCCGAAGTTCGACTTGGTGTAGTCGGCATCGATGCCGTCGAGCCAGAGGAATCCATCGCCGAGATTGACGCAGCGGCTGCGCATTTCGGTGACGCAGAAGTCAGCGCCGAAGAAAAGGCGTGTCGGGCCGAAGACTTCGAGAATGGCTTCGAAAGCTTCCGGTTCACAAACGGCGGAGGTGTCGAAGTATACGTTGTCGAGGCCGCGGATAGAATCGATGCCGTCGACGGTGTGGCGGCCGCAGAAGCCGCGACCGGCGTGGGCGAGGATGAGTTTTGCGTTGGGATAACGCAGGCAGTGCTCGCGGATGTAGGTTTGATTTAGTGGCTCTGCCAGAGCTTTGGGCAGGACCATGTGCAGCATGATGACCAGTCCGCGTTGGTTGGCGAGTTGCCAGCCCCATTCGGGGATGAACTCCTCAGTCGGCGCGTAGAAGGTGTCTTTGCGCTCGGCGAACAGGTGATAGACTTTGAACCCGACGAAGCCATCGGCGTCGAGTTGGGCCTCGACTTCGGCGGGATCTTGCTGCGGGGTGAGGATCATCAGGCCGCGTGATCCGGGGTCGTCTTTTACCTGATCAGCGAGGTGGCGGTTGGCAGCATCGACGTCGAGGATGCGGGACGGAAAAGGGAAGAACAGGCCACCGGTCGGGCAGCGGTCAGGCATCCACAGCGAGAGGCGTTCATCGTAGGTCTTTCTTGTTACGATGTCGGGACCGGCCGCAGCGAGTGCGGGCGTGGGACTGCCGAGGTCGACGTTTCGCCAGAGATGGGCGTGCGCGTCGAAGGAATCGGGTGGGACGAAATCCTTGAGCTGCGCGTCCCAGAGGGCGAGATCGGCTTCGTTGATGTCGGCCCAAATGTAGGGAGTGGGTTTAGTCGTTTCGCTCACGGCTTTGTTTCGTTTTTCGATTTCAGTGCTTCGATGATTTCGCTGGGCGGTCGCCATCCGTAGGTTCTTTTCTCGTCGCTGTTGTAAAGGCAACTGAGCACGAACAGGTCGGCGCTTGCGGTCTTTTCCGGGGGAATGTTGACGCGCAGGTGAGTGTAGCCGTCGCCAAGCCAGGTTTGGTAGCCGTCGGTGGTGCTTTCTGAGATCAAATGACCATTGAGTCGAACGTCGAGTAGTTCGGGGGCGCGGTAGGAAATGCGAATGGTCATGACCAGACCGTGTTCGATACCGCTGTCGAGGGCGTCGGGACGTGCGGTGGTGTAGAAGCTCCTTTCGGGGCCGGCGTTAAGGTATTTGCCGAGTGCTTCGGAGTTTACCTCTGCAAATGCGGCGAGGTTTTCCTCGAGTTCCTGTTTGGTGATTTTTGCGCCGGTGGGTTGTTCGGGAGCGAGGGCGGCTCGTCCAGCGGATGTGATGCCGCAGCCGATGAGGATGCGGAAGTCGGTTTCGGAGTAGAGGATGCCGGTGGTTAGATGCTCCTGACGTTGCCACAATTCGGCGCGGCTGCGGCGGCGTTCGGCGGCGGTATTTCCGTAGGCGGCGAGGTAGTGGCCGCCGATGTTTTTCATCCGGTCGACGGCGTAGCCACTGTGGGGTTGAAATGGAGGTGTGGTGTTGCCGAGACGGAGCAGACCCTTGAGTCGGGCGACGCCGCCTTGTTCCCAGCCGTTCTCGGTGATCAGGGGCAGGGTGTGGTATTTCATGTAGGGATACATGCCCGGATAGAAAAACACGCGACCCATCCAGAGTTTGTCGACATGGGGGTTGAGTTCGGGGCCCCAGAGCATGCGCTGGGCGTCGGCTTCGTAGCGATCACTGGGAAAACCTTCTGCAATGGCGGCGGTGATCATGGCTTCGCTGACCCGGGGATCCCAGGGGCGCAGCGAGTGGTTGGAGCCGGCCGAGCCGACCGACTCGAGGACGAGTTGACCGTTGTAATGCAGGGACACGCCATGAATGTCGGCGTGCACTTCGGGTTGAAATTCATCGACAACCTGCAGAAAGGCGTTCAGCTCCGGGGTCTTTTCCGGATTGCGCAGTTTCATCGTTTCGATGTCCCACATGAGTCCGCGGCGTCCGTCGTAGACGGGCAGGCCGGCGGCGTTGCCGTGAGTCTCGGCCGGGAAGAATCCGTGGGGATTCATGATCGGCATCAGTAGGATGCGCTGCTTTTTGAGGATGTCGCGGGCCTCGGGATCGTCGCTGAGCAGCCATTCGATGAGATGCAGAATGGTGGTGGTTCCGGTTCTCTCAGGGCCGGCGTGCAGGCCGGTGATCAGAACGCGCTGCTTGTCGTCATCGGCGACCGATTGGTCGGTCAGGTCGATGAGATGTATCGGGTAGTCATCGCCGCTGCGAGCCCGTTCGCTGAGCGCGAACAGTTGCGGATGCTTCTCCTGCCAGTGGAGGAGGGTGGCCTGGTATTCTTCGAAGTTGAAGCGGTTGGCTCTGACCTTCCACGGTTTGGGCATCCGCTCGATAGCGGTATCGATGTCGCCGCTCTGTGCGTTGGCGTTCGAAGGCTGGGAAATCCCAACTGCGAAGATGCTGCAGGCGGCGACAAGGATGCGGATCATGGTGCGACTACGTAGGTGGCGTAGATTTTAGCATCGCCGTTGTCGGGGAGTTCGACGCGCAGCGCGTAAGATTTTCCTGCGGGGATGGCGTTGGCGAGCGGGACTTCGACGCGGGTGCCGGAGGCGGTGATCTTGGCGGTAGCGCCTTCTACGGGGCGGGAAAACTCGTCTAAAAGTTGGACGGTAACCGGAGTATCGGCGGTGATGCCTTCGGCGTTGATGAAGACCTTGGCGGGCTTGTCGCACTCGAAATGGGCAGTTTCAAAATGCGCGGATGAGTCGGCAATTTTTCTCGAAAGGTAGCCGAAGCCGTCGCGGCGCAGGGTGGCGAGACCGATTTCCATGTTCTTGAGTTTACCGCCAGTGTCCCAGTGCGAATACCAGATCATGGTCTTGTCGCCTTCGTTGACGAAGGCGTGTGCCTGGAGCAAGGCGATGTCGTCCCATTCGCCGGGTTTGCCGCGGGCAATGACTTTGTGATCAGCGATCGGTTCGCGGAAGTGGATGCCATTGTTGCTGACCACGAGGCCAAGGTCGATGGTGACACCGGCGTTCCAGTATTTACCATCTTCGGGCTTCTTCGGAGCGTCTTGCCACAACCCATTGAGGCCGACCAGGACGTTGCCGCGATGCCAGATGCCAGCACCCATATGGCCTTGTTGGCCATTGACTCGAGGTGAAGTGAGTTGGCCGACGCGGGCGAGCGAGAGCGCCTTGCTATCGGACCAATTGTCGAAATCCGGCGAGCGATAAGTGAGTGTGATGCGTCCCGCATCGCTGCCGTCCAGACGGGAGGCCCAGGGTTCGATGAGCTGGCCGGGGGCGTAATAAAAATTTCCCCACTTGTAAATGCCGGTGACTTCAAAGCGCTCGTTGCCGGCATTCATCGGTCGGTCGCCGACGACTTTCCAGCTCAGTCCGTCAGCGCTGGTGGCGGCAATGAAGGCTCCCCAACGACGTTCATCGGGTCCAACGCCGCTTCGTCCTCCGCGCACATTTTTGAATTCGGGGTGGGCGATGTAGACCGCTTTGTAGCGGCGGTTCGGATCGGGGTCGTTGGGCTCATGGAGGATGCTGAGGAAGTCGTTCACTTTGGTAAGATCCGGCACCTCTGATTCGATCAGGCAGATGTTGTTGTTCTTGTTGCCTTTGAATTCGACCAGGCCGAGATCGGGCTTGGTCCAGGTTACGCCGTCGTCGCTTTCGGCGTAGCACATGGGACGCCACCAGCCCGGTGCCTGCCCCGCCTCAACTTCGACCTCGAACATGCCGAGATACCACATGCGGAACTTGTCGCCGTGCTTCATCACGGTGCCGTAGAGGATGGCGTGGCCGTGGTCGGGGGCACCTTCCGGACCGCGACGCAAAACCGGGTTCTTCGGGTGCTTGGTGGCGGTGACCGGGGTGACGTAGAGGTTATTGCGCCACGGGATTGCGTGATCGTCGAAGGAGAAGAAGACGGCTTCGTCGGTCGATGGTCCGTGGTCGACGGAGACCTGAGCGTTGACACTTGGTGTGAGTGTCAGGGCGAGGAAGGCGAGGGCGCGGAGTGGGATAGATTTGTGCATGATCTTTTGGGTGAAATTTTGATTAGGCGTCGGTGATCTGCCAATGGGCCTGGCGAAGAACGGCAAGTGCGGGTTCTTTCATGGTTTCGTACCAGACGGTCAGCAGGGTGCTGTCGTCGAGCTCGACGGTGCTCGGGTAACCAAGATCGGCACCCATGCCGTCTGCGGAAATGGTCATTGCTTCGCTCCAGGTATCGCCGTTGTCAGAGCTGATTCTGGCTTGATTTCCAAATGGCGCGCGTCGGTGGCCGTAGCTCATCAGTAGGCGACCGTCGCGGAGTTTGAGAAGATGGGAGGGCAGGCCGTAACTTATCAGTCGGGGCACACTCCACGTTTTGCCGCCGTCGCTCGACTCGGTTTGCAAGGTCGATCCGGCATCGGCTTTGTTATGATTTCTGATCTGGGCAATGATGGTGCCATTGGCGGCTTCAACGGCGTGAAGTTCGTGGTAGGTCTTGGTAAAGGTATCGCCTTCGCGGGTGGGAATGTCGGCCAGCCATCGCCAGGTTTTGCCGTCGTCGACCGATTCGCAAACGCCGATTTTCTTGTCATCGGTCCATAGTTGTTTGCCGACATAAAGCAGTCGTCCGTCAGCCAGTTGAGTGGGGCCGTGGGGGCTGTTGACGATGCTCGGGATGCGTTGTGACCATGTCTTGCCTCCGTCTTCGGAACGAATCAGCCATTCGCCGAGTTCGGCTTTTCGCTCATCGTCAGTGAGGCGGTCATGGCAGGCCTGCCACTGGCTGCGCATGGCGGGGGTCATGTCTTTGGTGGTCCAGGCTTTGCCGTCGTAGTGACCGAACTGTTTGCCTGATTGCAGGTAGGGCTCGTAGGCGAGTGACGAGAATGTGGTGGCGAGCAAGGTCCCCTTTGCGGTTTCCAGGACGCCGCTGTCGCGATCGTCGATGGCACCGTCGAGTAGCACGCGAGGCCATGTCCAGGTCTTGCCGTCGTCTTTTGAGGTCATCGCGTGGACCTGACCAAACGGACAAATGTGGGAGACGCGTCCGCCTGACCAGGTCACCCAGAGTTCGCCGTTGCTGCGCCGTGCGATGGTCGGCCAGCCGTGATAAAACTCGGGCTGCTTTGAGATCGTCTTGATATCAGTGATCGTTGCCTCGGGGGTAGCGTTGGATGATTGTGGTACCGATGCCAAGGTGCTGGCAGCCACAGCTGCGCTGGCTTTCAGAAAAGTGCGACGGCCAGCCGGATGGTAGAATGATGGCTGCATAGAAAGGCGGACAGAAGAGAGGAGGACGAGAGAGCGTGGGCTGGCTAGAGACTTTTGAATTTGCGCGAAAGTTACTCGACCGCGGGCAGGGTGGTGAGGTCGGCGCCGATGGTTTCAGGTGGCTCGGTGTTCGTCCATTGTGAGGTCTTTTCGCTGCCGGTGAAGGTTTGAAAATTTTCGAAGGCGTCGGCCTTGAACCAAGTTTGATCGGCACGCATATTTTTGAAATCGTAAAGGTTGCCGTCACCACGCCAGGTGGTGTTCTTGAAAAGTAGGACTTCGGGTTTCTGTTCTCCCGTTCCGCTGATGTAGCACTGCCGAAAATCGACGCTGCCGGTCGGTGTGACGGTGATATTGAGATCCTGTATTGTACAATTGGTGGCCTGCAGTCTGCCGTTGTTGCCGATACGCATTTCCTTCGGTGCATCTAGCTTGTCGGCGCGGCGCAGGAGGACGTTGTTCATGGTGACGACGCACTGGCTGCCGTTGGTGAGCAGGTTGCCATCGACCCAAAAAGGGCGCGCGGCGCTGCTTTCAATGAGGGCATTTTCGATCGAGTGACGCTGGCCGATGAAGTAGAGATCGAAGCCGTGGCAGTCCTTGATAAAAACGTCACGGTAGTCGGTCTGGCTGGTGCCGGTGTCGCAGAATCCGGTAGCGTTGTCGATGCTGGTGAAGCCGTTGATAGTGCAGGTGGCGTCCTCGTGGGCGCTGAAGCCGTCGTCGCCGCACTCGATCGCTTTGATGTTTTCAAAAACGAGTTTGTACTGCGCTCCATGGATGCCATATCCGTCGTTGTAAGGGTGGGTGCCAGTTACGTTGCGGATGGTGATGTTCGATCCAGTGCTGGCGAAAATGACGGAACTGCTGCGCGCAGGGTAGCGGATGTTGGCGCTGTCGAGATCCTGGCCGGGGGCGAGCTTCAAGTAAAAGGCGTCCTCGGTTTTGACGTAAGTCCATTCGCCGGGTTGAAGATCGGCGACGGCTTTGAGCGGGTCGCTGGGGCCTTTCGAGCAGCGATTCATCCTTTGCATTTTTCCATCTAAGAGCAGGAACCAACGGTCGACGATGGCGTCGTCGGTCTTTGGATAAAGTTTCTCGCAGCGGTATAAATCTGGTGATTCGGCGACTGCTTTCCACTTGTCTGAAGTGACTGGGTCACTGCCTTCGAGGATGGCGCCGTGGCCGTCGAGGGTGATGGGTTTGTCAGGGGTGCCGTGCTTGTCGATAAAGACGGCACTCTCGTAGTAGGTGGTCGGGGTGAGATGAATGGTGTCGCCGGGCTGGGCGATTCGAATCGCCTGGGCGATGCGTTTCACGGGCGCGTCTTCGCTACGTCCGGCGTTGCTGTCATCGCCTCTGGCAGGGTCGACGTAAATGTCGGTGGTGCTGGTGGCTGTGGAATTGGGGCGAAGCGCGATGGCGGCTTCGTTCTGTAGCGGCGTGACTTCACTGAAGGTGTTGTTGCGCTGAGGTAGGTCGACGACGCGCCAGGCGAGTTCGGCGAGTCGTGGACTCTCTGATTGATCGCGAATTTGGCGGAGTGCAATAGCACCTTCGTCGCCGAGATCGAGGATGGCGTTGCCGATAGGACGCCAGCCCCAGTCGGCATCGGCGAGTTGGTCATCGCTGTGGTTTTGGAAGGCGGCAATCAGGGCGGTTAGGATTTTTGCGCGATGATCGGCGAGTTCCTTCTCGTTGCGGGCGACGATCTGACCGAGCGAAGTGGCGGCGCGGTTGATGACGACGGGGTCTTCGTGTTGCAGGGCGTCGATCAGCATGGCGACGGCTTCTGGGTTTTTGCGGATATTGCCGAGTGCTTCGGCGGCGGCGAAGCGTGGATAGCGTGTTTTGTCGTCCAATCCCAGCTTGAGCGTTGGCAGTAGCTTGGCGTTGGCTTGGGTCACCAGCGAGCGCATCGCGGCTTCACGAATGTGGTCGTTGGGCGACTTCAGCGCAGCTGCGGAGATTTCCTCGACGGGGAAGGGATTGAGGCGGCGCAGTGCGATGACGGCGCATTCGCGCAGCATGTGGTTGTCGTGTTTTTCCAGAGCGGCGAAAAGAGCAGTTGCGGAATTCGGGCCGTGGATTTTTGACAATGTCAAGGCGGCCACGCAGCGCACGCCGTTCTCGGGATCGTCGAGGGCTTTTTCGATGAGGGGCACGACTGTCGTGTCTTTGGAAATGCCGAGCGCTTGCAGTGCAAGGCGGCGTTCGATGAGGTTTTTGGAGTTGAGAAGCGGGGTGATATTTTTTACCTCGGCCTGTAGTTCTTCGGTAATGATCTGTTGCAGGGTTCGCAGCCGGATGGGGAGTTCGGCGGAGCTGAGTGCGTCGGCTTTTTGTTCGGGAATGAAGCCGCGCTCCAGATGCTGAGTGTCATCGCTGACGGCGAGGATGATCGGCATGCCGTCGGGTTGGTAGGGCTGCCACGCTTCACGGAATGGACCGGAAGTAATGACGCTGATCGAGGTGGCGGTATTGCGTGCGAGGAAACGCAAGTCTTCGAGGACTTTGATCTGCGATTGACCGCTGTTGTTGCCATAGATCAGCAACTCATCGACGATCGATTCGCGAATCCAGGTGTCGACGTCCATGTGATGACTGCCGGCGGTGATCATCAGGTCGGGGACATTCCATGACTGCGGCAAGCGCGGTTCGTTGGAGTTGACTACCATGCCGAGTTTGACATCGTGCTTGGCGAGTTCGGTTTTCAGCTCTCTTAAAAAGGAAGTGACGTAGGAGCCGCGTAACCTGATCCAGTCTTCGCGCGAGGCGCCGCGTCGGAACGGTTCGGTGCGGATGTCGATTTTGTATTTGGCTTTAAAGTCATCGACGATGGGATCGCTGTAGCCGAATTCGTCCTGAAAGCGCTGCGAGAAATTTTCCACGTAAGTGAGCAGGGCAAGTCCGTCGTAGCCGGCAGCGAGTGTTTCCTGAACCGTGAGGTCAACGAGTGCTTTGCGGGCTTCGGGGTAAGCGAGCTCAATGGGGCCTCCCTGAACGCGAACGCCGTGCTTGTCGACGGGGGCCCACTCGGGGTGCTCGAGTTTGAGCTTCGTTTCGTAGCAAAATGGGTAGTCGGTAAATGCCGGTGTATCGGCAGGTGATCCCCAATCCCACAGCGTGCCCATTCCCCAGATTTCCATGCCGCGGTCGTGGGCCGCTTTTACCGCCAATTGATCGGGGTGAACGCTTTCGTAAAGTTCGTTGAGCCACGTCCAGAAGGAGTGAGATCGCGGATTCTCGGGACGAGCATGCATGGTGCGCAGCCAGCAGGAGGCTTCGTGGCCGCGCCAGTAAATGCGCCGGGCGTGTTGGACGTCGCGAAACAGATCGAAGGTCGCTTCGATGCTCGCCGGTGAATCGATCGGCAGCGAAGAGCCGAGAAAATGATTGTCGCCGGTGCTGACGTAAACGTCGATGACCGGTTCGGGCGTCGCTTCCTGAGCTATCAACGACAGCGGCAGGAATAGTAGTAGGGCGGCAGGTAGAAAATATCTCATGCGGGAGGTGTGGCGGTGACGGCTTCGTCGTAGGCTGCTTTTAAGATAGGATCGACTTCGGTGTGAGCACCACGATAGACCAGCAGAAAACCCAAGCGCGAGTGTTCGGTGTGATTTGGTGCTGAGTGGTGGATAGTATTGCAGTGGTGAATCGTAGCGTCGCCGGGATTGAGTAGTCCGCAGAACTGGGCGTCGGCGGGAACGTCGGGCACTTCCGCCAGGCCAATCGAATTTCCACGAACACCGGATAGCTTGGTCGGTAGGACACCCTGAGTGTGGGAGCCTTCGACATAAGTGACGGGACCATTGGCTTCCGTGACCGGGTCGATGGCGATCCACACCGTCAGCATGTCGGCTGGTGTGCGACAGAAGTAAGAGTTGTCCTGATGACTGGGGACGCCGGAACCGATGCGTGCCGGTTTGTTAAAAGTCTCGATGCCGCAGAGTACTGGGTCGCCATTGACCAGTGCCGCGACCAGTTTACAAATGTCGGGGATATCGGCCACGGCGCGAAGTGCCGGGCAGTATTTCTCAAGTCGCCAGAGATTGCGGACCGTCGATTCATCGGCTTCGTAAGTGGCTGCATCTCGCGGGTTGCCAGGGAGATCGTCGCGGACGTATCGGTCAAGTTCGGAGCGCACGGAGTCGACTTGGTCCACACTGAAAAATTCGCGAATACGGACGACGCCTTTGCGTTGGTAGTCGCGGGTGATCTGTTCGATATCGAAGGGCGTGACTGCATTCATGACGCCAAATGCTGCGCTTGCGATGGCGAAGTGACAAGCGCAGGTTACTGGTCAAATTATATTACCAGATGACCGATGCCAGTCACAACATGCCGGATTTGCCCAAGCGTCGATCATTGATCAGCGAAACGGCACGCAGTTTGAGGGAGAACATTTTTGCCGGGCGCTGGAAGGGGACCCTGCCGGGCGAGCGGGAATTGTGCACCGCTCTTCAAGTCAGCAGGCCCACCTTGAGATCTGCGCTGAAGAATCTCGAAATCGAAGGCATGCTCGAAACGTCCCCGGGAAAACGCCGACGGATTAAGCGGCGAAATGGTTCTAAAAAGGGCAAGCTGAATCCGCTGCAGATCGCTGCGATCTCACCGAGTCCGTTGGTGGCGATGGCGCCGTCGGCAGCCGTGTTGGTCGATGAGTTGCGCACCAACCTCGAACGGGCTGGTATTCGGCTCGAGTTGTACGTTAGCCGCGGTTGTTTTTCGGATAACCCAGATAAGGCGCTCGATGCTTTGATTAAGCGAACGCCGGCAACCGCGTGGATGGTTTTCGGCTCGCGCGAGCCGATGCAGCGCTGGTTTCTCAGCAAGAAAATTCCCTGCCTGGTAGCGGGTTCGTGCGCCCCTGGAATCGAGCTGCCGTCGGTAGATGTTGATTATCGTGCGACCTGCCGTCATGCGGGTGGCTTGCTGCGTGCGCGTGGCCACCAGAGCATTGCTTTGGTCCTTCCACAGAGTGCTACCGGTGGGGAAGCGGATAGTGAACTTGGATTTCGGGAGGCTCTCGAGGCCCACGTATCGATTCGACTGCGCGTGCTCATGCACGACTCGACAGCAGACAATCTCTGCGGCCTGCTCGACCAGGCGATGGCGGGGCATGATCCTCCGACGGCGTATGTGGTCGCCCGTTCAGTGCACGTGCTGACCGTCATGATGCACTTGATGCGAAGGGGGAAATCGATACCCGGAGATATTGCGGTAATCTCGCGTGACGACGAGATTTTTCTCGAACATGTAACGCCGAAAGTGGCGCGATACGCCTCCAGCGCAACGCAGTTTACTCGAAGGGCATCGATGCTGGCACGGCAGTTGGCGGAGACCGGAAATTTACCTCCGAAAGCACTGCGGCTTATGCCGCAATTTGTTCCCGGGGACTCGGTGTAAGCCGCGGGTAGTTGAAGAGGCCGAGGGAGTGCGGCCCTGCAGATGATAACCCGGCGATGAGTGATCGATTTCGACTCTCAGTGGGATCAGAGGTTTAGTTCAACCCTGTTAAATACAAGGATGTTCAAAGTTTTCTCGTCTTTGTGGTCTTTTTTATTGCCAGTAAAAGTCACGACCTGCTAGAACATGACGTATAAATGATGAGTAGATGTTGTTAAGTTCATGGTTTTTTCATATTGAGAGCATGGTTCATCATTTCTACCTAAGTGGCATCCTGACCAAAAAGTCCTGACTAAGTTCGCCGATTTTCGACAGGGAGATCAGTCGGACATTCCTAAAACGCAATTTTTTTCCCGAGGCTTCCCCCTCCGTTTCTCAAGCCCCCCCTAGTCCCAATGAACATGCTGCTGACCTCCTGTCGGCGTAGCGTAGCAATTCGAGTTGCTGCCGTTGCGTCCCTCTTTCCCTCGCTTGTCTTTTTGCCGACAAGTCTGCAAGCCAATCCTGAGAATGGTGTGGTCGTTGCCGGTATGGCTGAGATCGGTGAAGGCCTCGATGGCCACCTCGCGATCACGCAGGGAACTGATCGAGCGATCATCAACTGGGAGAGCTTCTCAATCGCAGCGGGTGAGCTGACTCAGTTCCTGCAGCCCGGTGCCGACAGCGCGGTGCTCAACCGAGTCATCGCCGACAATCCCAGCGCCATTCACGGAGCGCTGCAGGCGAACGGTAAAGTCTTTCTGATCAACCCTGCCGGCATCATGGTCGGCCCGACCGGGGCGATCGACGTCAACGGCTTCGTCGCTTCGACGCTCGATGTGCCCGACGCCAGTTTCATGGCCGGCGGCGATATGATCTTTTCCGGATCGAGCGAAAACGGGGTGAGTAACTTTGGTCGCATCAACGCCGTGGGAGGCGATGTGTTTCTGATCGGGAAATCGGTCGTTAATGCCGGCAGCATCAGTGCTCGTGAAGGTACAGTCGGTTTGGCGGCAGGCAGCGAGGTGTTGATCACTGCGCAAGCGAATGCCGGAGGTGAACGAGTGTTCGTCCGTCCTGGGCCCGGGTCAGGTTCAGGCACCGGAATTGAAAATAGTGGCAGCATCGAAGGTGCTGCGGTGGAACTGAAAGCGCACGGCAATATGTACGCCATGGCGATTAATAACAGCGGAACGATTCGGGCAACCGGCAGCAGCACCGGATCGGGCGGCAAAGTCTTTCTGACTGCAGCCGGCGGACGCATCGACAATAGTGGCAGTATCCGCGCGAGCCTGCCCAGCGGCGCAGGTGGCAGCATCTTCATCAACGCCGGAAAAGGCGGACTGGTAAATGCCGGAGGCGAGATCAATGCCGACGGCGTGGGCAGGGGTAGCAAAGGCGGCAATGTGGTGGTGTTAGGCGAAGAAATCGCCGTGCTTGGCGGCGCCAGTATTTCAGCCAACGGCGATGCCGGAGGCGGCACCATCGTCATCGGTGGCGGCGCTAATCCGCTGACCGACGATGAAGACGAAGGCGATGGCGGCAATGTCGAGAGCTCGAAAATCACAGTTGCCGCAGGTAGTAGCATTTCAGCCAACGGAGCCAACGGCCCCGGCGGCATCATCGTGATCGCTGGGAGCGACACCTCGACGGTCAGTGTTGGTGGTAGTGTTAGTGCTACTGGCGGAGGCAGCTCCGACGGCGGTATGATTTTTCTCGGTGGCGGCGACGTGACCACGACCGAAACTTCAGTGATTGATGCCAGTGGTGGCATCAACGGTGGCACGATCACTATCCAAGGCGAAACCAGTGCCACGGTGAACGGCGGTGTCAGAGCCGTAGGCAACAGCGGTGACGGCGGCGTGATCATGATCGAAGGTGGCGACCAGGCCAGTGTCGGACCGAATGCGGTCATCGACGCCAGTGGCGGAACCAACGGCGGTATCATCACCGTCAACTCACCGGACGGCACGACAGATTTCAACGGCACTGCGCTGGCGACCGGCGGCAGTGGCGACGGTGGCATCATCACCGTGACAGGAACCGAGGGCGTGACCGTCGGCAATACCGGCGTGCTCGACGCCAGCGGCGGAACCAATGGCGGGATCATTAATGTCGCCAGCGAAAATGGTAATGCGACCTTCAATGGCAGCGCCCTCGCCACTGGCGGCAGCGGCCAAGGTGGACAGATTTCCGTGACCGGCGACCAGGGAGTGACGGTTGGCAACGGTGCTTTGCTCGATGCGAGTGGCGGCAGTGCCGGCGGCATCATCGTCGTCGATGGTATGAACGGCGTGACCAGTTTTGACGGCACGGCGCGAGCGGTATCCGCCAACGGCGCGGGTGGGCGGATCGATGTGACTGGTAAATCTTTGATCGGAGGAAGCAACATGAACCTGGATGCCAGCGGGGCAACTGGTGGCGGTACCGTTCACGTTGGTGGCGGATTTCAGGGGCAGGACGCATCGGTTTCCAATTCCTGGACGACCCTGGTCGGAAATGGTGCGCAACTGACGGCGAATGCGACGAGTGTCGGCGCAGGTGGCAATGTCGTGGTGTGGGGTGACATCATTACGCAGTTCAACGGCATGATTTCGGCTCAAGGCAATCTCGCTGGTGGCTCAGCGGAGGTCTCAGGCAAGTATATTCTGGGCTTTGGTGGCTTGGTGAATTTGAGTTCGACCAATGGAACCAGTGGCACATTGCTGCTCGATCCGACCGATGTGATTATCGAATTTGGCGGTGGCGTCGACAGCGATGCGTTGGCAAATACGCTCGATACCGGGACCAGCATCAACATCACCACCAATCCCGCGGGTGGCGCTGGATTGGGTAATATCACCATTCGGAGTAACGTCGAGTGGTACCAGGATAGCGCGGCGATCGCTCCGGGCACGCTAGGTCTTTTTGCTCACAACAATATCTTGTTCGCCGATGACGTGCGCAGCGCCGGTACCGGCGGCATTAACATCGTTGCTGGCTGGGACGGTGTCGATACGGACATGGCGGCGATTCTCTTGTCGATGAATGACGGTAACGCTGGAAATGATCGTGCCGGTTTGAACGGTGGTTCGGTATTTATCAACGGGTATACGATAGCGGGCAGTGCGAATGATGGCGCGGGTGACCGGGGGCCGACGACCGAATTTGCACCGAATCAACGAGAGGGCATTGAGGTCGGGAGCCGGTTCGGTGCGACTCAGATAGCCGCTCACGATCTGCGGATCCGAGGCAAAGATGGGTCCAATTCCGGCAGCAACAGTGATCGCTACTGGGCGCAGGTTGGCTTTCGAGACACTGGTACAGAGTATCAGATCGGGTTTACGTCAAATCGCGAGCGAAACGAATGGTGGGGTAGTGATGCTGCTGCTGACGGCTCGGGAACTGGGTTTACGGCTGCAGGAAATGCCCAAGGCAAAGACTACATCACCATGCTCGGGGGAACCCATGTGGCTGGAGGCGCATTTCTTGGGGCAGGCCATGGCGCGACAGGGGACATCACTGTTCAAGTCAGTGGCAAGGTCGAACTGCGCGGCGGTAATGACGGCCACTCGTATGCGATGATCGGGCATGGCGGCAGTGCCGCCGAAGGTCTTGAGGATGGGCGGGACTCTGGCAACAACGGCCCGGATGAATATACCACCAGGGATGGCTTCGTCATGGATCCCGGAACCGACGACCGGACGTTCTTTGGAACGAGTTGGCGCACCAATTACATCAACAATGCCAACGCAATTACTCTCAGCAACGGCGACATGATCGACGCTCGCGTCAACGCAAACATTACCATTGAGGCCGGTGAGCATTTCTTCGCCATGGCGCCGCAGAATATGGAAGGTACGGCAGATGGTGGCGGATTCTTCGATTTGAGTGACGATCAGGGCAGCAGCAGTCGTTGGGTGAAAGTCGGACACGGTGGTCAGGATAACTACGGCAGTTATCACGGTGACATCAGCGTCATCACTCATGGTGCAACCGTGGCTGGCACCGGGCAGAACAATTTTGGACTGGCAGGCGCCGGTATCCAATTGCGGGGTGGCCGCGGCACCTTGAATTCAGCGACCATCGGACACGGCGGATTCCACGAAGGCAATGCACGGACAATCTACGACCAGACAGCAAGCGGCGATATCACGGTTCGGGCCAATGGCGGCGCCGTTCGTTTGCTCGGCTTCAACCTGTTGCCGCGGCAAGGCGATGACAACCGGGGAGCGGTGGCTGCTCCGACGGTGCAATCGACTGACACGGGTAGCGGTGACGAAACCCAGTTTTCGGATGTGCAGATCGGTCACGGTGGATGGCACCGTGACGACGCAGCGACCGGTGGGCTGTTTACCGCCGGCGGCGCCGCAACTGGCACCGCTATCTTGAATGCGGGGCAACCCCACCAGAACATGCAGGGCGACATCGAGGTCTACGCGGGAGGCACCGTGTCAGTGCTCGATCACATGGGCTACAATGCCGCCGGCGATTGGGTCGAAGATCTGGGGCCGGGACACGATCCGTATGATCGAAACAATGCCGCCAATAATATCGCTCGCAATGTAGGCATCGAGGTTCGTGCCGGTAACAACGAGCACGCCTCGGGCAGGATCGGTCATGGCGGCCATAACATGCGTCCTGACGACAACGTTTTCTTCCCGGTTGGAGTTGAGGGCGACATTGCTGTCACCGCGGATCAGGGCACTATCCTGATGGTTGGTGGTGAAGAAAAACGTTCCGAGCGAACATGGGGCTACGGGCACAATTTTGTTCAAGTCGGCCATGGCGGTTGGGATGTCGATTCGCGAACGGACGGCTTTCAAGGAGACATTGCAGTCAGCGCAGGTCAGGGTATTGGTGCCCTCGAGGGCAGCATCATTGCTCGAACGGGTAGACCTTATGAAAGCTTTGCGATGATCGGCCACGGAGGCTACGCATCGCACATGATTGTCACCGGCGACGGTGCGACCGATGGGATGGTGATCGACACGAGTTCGCTGATCAACGTTACGGCTCGCGATCATATCGAGTTCACAGGCCGCAAAGCGATGCCAACTGATGCGGCGACGCTCAGTGCGGAGTTTTATCGCAAAAACTCTCTCAACGAAGAGATCAATCGCTACATCGGCGCGCCAGGTGGTGGGGCCATCGATGCCGACACGCGACCGCAGATCGCTAATCGCGGCACGACCTGGGACATCGACCGCTCGTTCGCAAAGATCGGTCACGGTGGTTACGATTGGGCGGCGGATAATGGTGTAAATCTCTCGGTCAATAATACCATCGACGTCACCTCGGGAACCGGTGGTGCCGGGCACATCCGCTTTACCGCAGGTGAAGGCAGCCAGGCCTTTGTTCAGATCGGCATGGGAGGTCGCGAAGATGCCGAAGATCACGATATTGTGGGTGCTGATATCACCATCAATGCTGCAGGCGATGTCTACTTTGATGCCAGCGCTGGTGGTATCGCGGAATATAATCAGTTTGGCGTTGGTGGTGACATCAATGGCCGGGCCCGAACCGAGTGGTCAAAGGGCCATGAATCGTTCGCGATGATCGGTAACGGTGGTTACGACCTCGACGGTGATTTCGATGGTGAGATCAGTATTACCACGACCAATGGTGGCAATCTCCTCATGATCGGGCCGGACACCAACACACAGGTTTTCTCGGTAAATGGTTTTGTTGGCCGCACCGTGGAGGGCGTGTCCGATTCAGTTGCGGGCATTCGCCAGATGACGGTTGGAAATTTGCACGCTCTGACGGCGCTTCAAGAGGCGACGATGAAGCAGAGAAGCTTTCAGTTGTTTCATGGCAACAATGGAGCTGCGTTAAGTTCCGGACATGTCGGTAACATTGTCCCCAATACAGTTCGGATCGATATTGCATCCGGCACCGATATTGGCGATTACGCGGGCGATGGTACAATCCGTGTTGGAAATGCTACCGGCGCAATCGTTGGTTCGATCGATTATACCACGGGCCTCATCACCATGATCCATCGGGCCGAAGGCAGCGACGGCAGCTTCGATCGCAACGTCGATTACCAGTACGACAACAGCGGAGCCACTGGCGGAACTGGCACAGGATCAGCCACTCAGGCGATCGGTGATGAGACCACCTTTGAGTCCGACGCCGCGATCAGGGCCACCCAGGCCTACCTCGGACACGGCGGTCTGGTCGCTGGTTCGGTGTCGATTGTGATCGACGGCGATAACAATGGCAACGGACGGCAGGTGTTCCGCGATTTGTTCGGCGACGGCGGGCTCTACAATGAGACCAATCAGAGAATTGGCTCGGTTTCTTACGACACGGGTCGGGTGATCTTTGACGGCGTCAATACTGCGACTGCCGACAACAGTGCGGCGGGTTCTGCCGGCGAAAATATTCTCAATGTCGGCACAGCAGGGGAGCTCCGCGCCCCATTGAATGATCGGCTCAACCCCGATGAAGTCTCCGCCGACTACCAATATACCGTCGGCAATTCTGATCGTGCCTTTGTGCAGATCGGCAATGGTGGCTACGCCTCGCAAGTCGGTGGCCGGGACTCTCTGGGCAATACCGGTGAAATCACCGTCACCGTCGCGGGTGACTTGCGTATGCACGGTGGTGCTTTCGAGCGGAACTACGTGCAGTTAGGGCACGGCGGGCAGGATACCTCGGGGCGCCACGGTTTTCAGGGTGATCCCGGTGCTGCCACAGCAGGTGGCGCATGGGGATCGGCTCCCTTGACGGACACTGCGACCATGGACCTTGCGGGTAATCGAGACGGAAACATCACCGTTGCTGCGGGTGGCATCGTCGAACTTCTCTCCGGTCGGGCACTCGGCTATTTTGACAATGAGCAGTACTCCCAACTCGGTCACGGTGGCAGTAACGCGGATGGGCACCATCAGGGAAATATCCGGGTTACCGCAGGCGAGGGGAATCTCAGTTCAGCTCCCGGCATGCTCGGTGACAGCATTCAACTCGGTGGCGTTGTCTTTACCGCCGGACAGGCGCGCGACGCCTATACTCAACTGGGTCACGGTGGCTTTGGTGCGCGTTCCTCCAGAGGTAATAATGATCCCGGTGCCCGCGGTCTAACTGGCAGTATCGATGTGCTGTCGCAAGGGGATATTTTGTTCACCTCGGGAACTCTGTTGGCAAATCGTTACGATTATGACGATGGCCGCATCTATAGCCAACTTGGTCACGGCGGCTACGATGCCGATGTTCGCCACAATGGCGGAACCAATTTGCGCGGCACGGGCCTCGGTCACAGCGGAGATATTTCCGTGGTTTCCAGCGCGGGCAGCATCATGTTTCAGGCCGGTGATCAAAACGTCAACGCTCCCGGCTCAGCCTCGGGACTCGGGGGCGGCTTCGGCGCTATTCACTACACCCATCTTGGGCACGGCGGCTATAGCGCCCAGGGAGATCACAGTGGTAATATCACGGTTAGTGCTGCGCAGGACGTTGATTTTCGCGGCGGCGCCAACACCTATGACGACACCACCGACAAGCGAAACTACGCCATCCTCGGTCACGGTGGCGATGAGTCGGAAGGCTACAACGGTGCTCGTGATGCTAGTGACGACCCCACGGAAACGATCAGTGTGACAGCTACCACGGGGGACGTTCGCTTCGTTGCCGGTTCGGGACGCCGTAATTGGGTGCAGCTCGGAAACGGAGGTTATTCAAACAACGGTGACCACGTCGCCAACATCGATGTCAACGCTGGCGGTGACGTGCTCTTTATCGCAGGTCAGGCGCCGGACGTTTTTCAAATCCGAGGTGAGACGGGGACCTCGGTCGATCGTGCCACCTTTGGTTTCAATTCGAGCGGAGCGCTCGGCTGGACTCCGCTGCGCCGTCGCGATATTCGCATCGAGGACACTAGCAATACGGCGCCCGGTCGGCCATTTACCATCACCGTTGACGGTTTTGACTACTTTGCCAGCGGCTTGACGCTGATTGAAGCAGACGGTGATGCGGCAAATACGACGGCTAACATTGTTGCGGCCGCCACCGGCAACGGTTTTAACGCGGGCGATAAAGTTGGCGAAATTGATTTGCGCAACGGTGAGGTTCGCTTTCTCGCGGATATCGATCCAAATAACACTTTCGCGTTCACGACTAATTACAACTCCAGTGCCTCAGGCAATCCGGACAGCAATACCAGTTTGGATTCGACGGCGACCAACCCCCAGTTGGTGCAGGCAATTCAGGGGCCCGGTACGGTTGGAAATACCATGCAATTGTTCGCTTACAGCAACAATTCGCTCGGTGGTATCACTGATGTCGACTCTGAACTGGATGCGCCATTTACCAGCAACGTTGGCATTGCCGCGGGATCCTTCAAGCTGACCGTTCCTGACGGCACTGTTATCGTCGACAATGGATCCAATCTGGAGGTTCAAACCGTCGGCGTTGGAAGCACTTTGACCATTGGGCAAACCGTTGGCACGATTGATGTCGCAACGGGTCAGGTGACGATGACAACCGCGGTCAATCCACAAGGAAGAGTCGGAGCCATCGTTGACTACGATCTCGATCGTCCGGTCGGCGCGGATCTCTCCTACGCGAAACTAGGCAACGGCGGCTATACTGCGGATCATGATGAAGCCAACACGGACAAGAGCAACGTCGGCGATATCAATGTGGTGGCCGGCGGAGACGTTCGCTTTCACGCCGGTGATGGCGATGATGCCTTCACCCAACTCGGCCACGGCGGCTACGACACTAAGGGCGCGCATTCCGGTGATATTACCGTAACGGCCGGAGGTGGTTTGGAGTTTCTCGGCGGCATTGGCAAGGACCGCACCGACGGTCGGGCCTTTGCTCATCTCGGGCATGGTGGCTATGAATCGGACGGCAACCACTTCGGTAACATCACCATCACCACAGGAATCGGCTGGGAAAGTTCTGCGCCCGGCCTGGCGAATATTCCGACGGTCGATAACGGCACCAAACTTGGCGTGCTGTTCCGCGCGGGGGACCGCAGTGACAACCAGGTTCAACTCGGTCATGGCGGGCGCAGCGCTCGCTCTGGAACGTCTACCGTTGGATTTGGACTGAATGGAGACATCAAGGTAGTCTCGGAAGGCGAGATTAATTTTATCGCTGGGGCGTTGACGCAGGATCGTTACGAGACTGATGACGCCCGCCTTTACGCCCAACTCGGCCACGGTGGTTACGATTCCGATCCCGAGTCTGACGGTGGCGGTGCCTACACCGGTGTCGGCCACAACGGCGACATCATCGTGGTCAGTACCCACAACAGCATTACTTTTGCCGGTTCGGATACCACCCGGACAAACCATCCGAGTTCAGGTGGAGGCACCGTGTTTGCTCCCGAAGGCGGCGGACGTTTTCACTACGCGCTGCTCGGGCACGGTGGATACGCAGCCAATGGTGATCACAATGGCAACATCTTCGTTTCTGCCGGGATTGCCTACGACTTGCTGAATGATCGGCCGATCTTCAATGCGGGCACGATGTCCTATACGGTTAACAATGCGCTCGCCGACGTGAACGTTCTTGGCGGTCGTTCGACTGATGACAACTCCGGCGATAAAAACAACTTTGCGACGATTGGTCACGGTGGCCGTTCGGCCAGCGGCCACATGGGGCTGGCGACCGACACGACTACGGTGATGGCGGGTCAGGATGTGAACGTTCTGGCAGGCGCAGGCGACTACAATTACGCATCGATCGGCAACGGCGGTGCCGCGGGACGTGGTGACCATCAGGGCAACGTGCAGGTCTATGCCGAGCGCGATGTCAATGTCGTTGGTAACAACTACACCGGCGGCGACATCTTCCAATCGATCCAGGGAACGGGTACCGCCAACGCCAGTTGGGATCGTGCTTCCAACCTGGGAACTTCTACTCAGACTCCGACTGACGGAGCGGGCGTGGTTCGTCTTGATTCTGCGATTCGCTATACCAACGACACCATGGTAATCGAAGTCCGTGATGATGCCGGCAACCTCATCGGTACCATTAGCGATTCGATGGGCGATAATCGCCTTTATTTTACCAGTGATGTGACCGCGGATTTTGGTAGTGGAGTGATCACGATCGCCAGCACGACGCCAGTCGGCACGGTCATCAATTCGAGTAGGATTCGTTTCGACGTCGACGTCAATCCCGGGGCAGACGGAGGGCCCGCTAACCTCACCGCAGCCTACCGTCACAACGATGTCGACCAGGCATACGCGATGATCGGCCACGGCGGCTACGACACCGATAATAACAACGACGACGTCACCGCGGTCCGCCCGGGACATGTTGGCAACATCTCGGTCACTGCTCGCACGGGCGATATCAACGTGCTCGCTGGCGGTGATGCAGCAACGTTTGCTCAGATCGGCAACGGAGGCTGGGAGACGGTGGGTAGCCATCAGGGCGATATTCACGTGCGCGCCGGTGGCGACCTCGTGGCAACAGGCAGCGCTGGTGGTCAAGGCTGGCAGTCCAACAGCCAAATCGGTCACGGCGGCAACATGTCGAATATCGCTGATGACGTTTCTCCGGTAGGTAACTATTCAGGCCTGATCAAGGTCAGCGCCGGAACCGGTGAGCTGGCGAATTCCGTCGATCTGGGAACCACAGGAAAATTCAACGATGTCGGCGATTTCGACGGTGATGGCACAGCTGACACGATTCTGTTTGCTACTACGGCTGGCGACGGCTCGATCACTTTGACGGGTGGAGTGACTACCCAGGGCTACGTGCAGATCGGTCATGGCGGCCACGACGCTGATGGCGATCACGACGGTATTATCAGCGTCTCCGCGCATCGCGACATTACGGTCGCCGGTGGGCCCAGCGGAAATGAGACGTCGGCCCAGATAGGTCACGGAGGCACCCGCTCGAATGGCAACCTGAGTGGCGATATTTCAGTGCTTTCCAACATCGGCAAACTCACGGTTGATGCCGGTGGGGGAACCGAGCGCTACGCCTTGATTGGCCATGGCGACGACCGCACCACTGATACCAGCAATTCTACTGGCTCGCGCATCGGCGACATTTTTGTGCTGGTCAACAATTGGGAGACTTTGCCATCCGGCAACAACTTCGCCGGCATTGGTCATCGCGGTAGTGATGCTAACAATGGCATCGCCGCAGGGACCGTGAACTTCAATATTTTCTCCACCGGCACCCAGACAATCGGTGCCAACAGCGAGACCTTTATCGAGACAATGCTTAACTCAGGCGTCGATGTCACTCTTGCCGCGCAGAATCTGATTCTCGGCTCCGGTGCTGAGATATTTTACAACTCGGCTGCAGAGTTCAACCTCCTGGCAACGCAGAACGTCACCTTCCTCGATGATGTGCAGAATGAAGGAGCGGGCGACATTAACATCGTTGCTGGCTGGGACATGATGACAGGTGTGACGCCGGGCGTTGACGGTATGGGGCAACCTTCTTTTCTGCCCACCGGACAGGTCAATCACATTGCCTGCGCGCCGAACCTCTCGTTCAACTTTGACGATATTAAAGATGGTGCTGCGCTGACAAAAGCCGCGTTCGGCAACAACAGTGGCTTAGTGGTCATCGGCGATGGCACACAGACGATCCCGGTCACGGTAGGCAGCCGCACGGGTGCTACCAGTGTGCTGGGATATGGTCTGTCGATGACTGGCGGTACGACTAACAGCGACGGTGCTCAGCTTGGCTTCTACGCCACTGCCGGCACTCCGATCACTGGTGCGATCAACGTCGACGTCAAGGAAGGCGGAGTGGATATGAATAATGGCACCGCCACGGGAACCTACACTCAGATAGGGCATGGTGGTCGCAACTCGACTGCCGATGTCACGATCGACGCACCGATTACGATCTCATTTTGCGCTCCCGGTGCGGCCAGCCTTCAGGCGGGGGGCAATGATTCATACTCCCAGATCGGTCACGGAGGTGTCGACTATGCCGCCGCGGCACTCGGTGGAACGATCACCATCGATGGAGCGGGCAGCCTCGAAGTGCTTGCTGGTACGGGAACGGACGGCTACGCGCAGATCGGGCATGGTGGTGAAGATTCCAGCTCGACTGCGGCTCTCGACGACGACGACATCGTGATTGATGTGTTCGGCGATATCGACCTCGTCGGCGGCGACACAGGCACATGGACCTACGCGAAAATTGGTCACGGTGGCTCCAATACCACCGCTACGAACGTCACCAATTCGGATATCCTGATCAACACGAGCACAGCGGCTGGCATCGGTGCTGGAGCACTGACCCTCGACGCTAACGGTGCGTCAAACGCGTTTGTGCAGATCGGTCACGGCGGTTCACGCGTCGATTCTGACCGCGTCTTTGCCACCTATTCTGGTGACATTACCGTCGGGATTGCATCCAGTCTTACTATGACCAGTGGTGACGAAACGGACACCTACACCCAGATTGGTCATGGTGGCGAAGGCGGTGGCAACGCGGTCCCCGGTGCGCTTGGAGACTACAGTGGAACGATCAGCGTCAACACCAGCGGTGCAGCGACCCTGCAGGCTGGCATCGGAGGTGACAGTTATTCGCAGATCGGCCATGGTGGTGACAATGCCGAAGCTGAGACGGATGGCGACATCATCCTGAGTGCCGCGAGTATCGATGTCGTAGGCGGAGATGGTGTCGACGCCTACGCCCAAATTGGCAACGGCGGTCATGGCAACGACGGTAACCACAGTGGTGACATCACACTTGAAGCCACCAGCGGAACGTTCACGGTGCTCGGCGGCGGCGGAGAAAATGCCTACGCTCAGGTGGGGCACGGCGGCAACGACGAAGCGGGCGACGATTCCGGAGACGACGATGCTGTAAACACTCTCAGTGGCGACATCTACGTGAATGTTAACCCGACTACCTTCGCTCCAGCTTTTGGTAGCGGTGATCTCATCGTAGCCGGTGGCACTGCCGCTGATGCTTACGCTCAGATCGGGCACGGTGGTGACGGCGGGCGCAGCAACACGGATGGCGACGTGATAGTTTTCTCCGGCGGAAACATCGCGGTCAGCGCAGGCGATTCTGATAACACTTACGCTCAGATTGGCCACGGCGGTCGCGATAACGACGGCAACCATGGCAACAATGACGCGATCCTCGTGGCAGCACTGAACGGCGTCGACCTGATTGGCAGCGACACCGGCAGCAACAGTTACGCTCAAATCGGAGTCGGCGGTGCCGACGCTGACGGAACGCTGAGCGCCGATGTGTTTGTAAACTTCAACCCTCTGACCACGGCGCAAGCCGGAGTGGGGGCAGTAACACTCACTTCCGGAATCGGCCCGGGCTCCTACACTCAGATCGGCAATGGCGGCAGTGGTGCCGACGGCAGTAAGTCGGGCGAGACGGTCGTCTTCGGTGATTCGGTGGCAGTCATTGCAGGCACCGATGCCAATGCGTATTCGCAGATCGGCAGCGGTGGTGCCGGCGGTAGTGGCGCCATCAGCGGTGATGTCACGGTGGTTGTCAACGGGGCGGCTGGTAGCGGCGACATTGTAGTCAGTGCCAGCGGCGCGTCAGCTCAGATCGGCAGTGGTGGCACGGATTACAACGGTGGGATCAACGGCGATATCGTGGCCACTACCGAGAACGGTGACATCATCGTTGATGCATCTACCGCACTGGCCGATGCGATCGCTCAGATCGGCCACGGCGGATTCGGATCCAGTGGCGGTGCCATTTCCGGCAGCATCATGGTCGCCACCACTATGAATTCCAACATCACCGATGATGCAGTGATTTTGATCGGCGGTGGCAATGCCGGCACGGCTGCCAGGATCGGACACGGTGGTGCCAATGCCAGCAACAGCCTCAGCGGTGCTGTGATGGTGACTGCCGACACTGATGTTGAGCTGATCAGCGGTACTGGTGACGGCGCGCTAACTCAAATCGGTCACGGCGGAACCGGTGCCAGCGGGAACCGCACTGGCTCGATTGATGTCAACAGCGGCGGCAGCGTCAGTTTGACCGGAAATGGCGTCAACGCTTCGGCCCGGATCGGTCATGGTGGGAGGAACGCCCTCGCGTCTTCGAGCGGAGATGTGACCGTCACCTCGACGTCGGCCGATCCTGGAAATGGCTCGATTAATTTGACTGGTGGAACGAACGACGGCGCCAGTGCCCAGATTGGTAACGGTGGCTTCAATAGCGGCGCCCTCGGTTCGACGACTGGCAATGTCAAAGTCGTTGCTCCGGTTGATGTCAATGTTACCTCCGGTACCGATGAAGGTGCCAACGCTCACATTGGCCTCGGTGGCGAAACATCCAGAGCCACCCTTGGCTCCGCCAGTCAGGTGACCACCGTGATCGCAGGAGGAACCGTCAATGTCGACGCCAGCGCCGCCAATGACCTGGCGTATGCGCAGATCGGCAACGGCGGGCGCGATGCCTCGGGTGCCAATCAAGGCAACACCGTTGTCGACGCCGGAACTGATATCAATGTCGAAGCTGGCACCGGCCTGTTCTCTTACGCACAGATCGGTCTGGGTGGTGCGGGCGCCGACGGTAGCAAGATTGGCGATGTCACAGCGACCGCTGGAAACAACGTCAATCTTAACCGCGGAACCGGAATCAGTGCCTATGCGAAGATTGGCAACGGCGATCAACTGTTCAGCCAACCGCTCAACTTTGGCGGCAGCGGAAACGTTTCCGGCGACGTGACCGTGACCGCACTCGACACCCTGACATCGAACGGTGGCATGATCGGCAACGTCGACCCGACGCTGGGTGGAGGCACGGCAACAGGTGGTGACACCACGATAGCTGTCAGTCGTTTCGTCGCGATTGATGGAGAAGGCGCTTCGAATCGCGATCCAGGCACCGGCTTGATGTCGGACGCGCCTGGTGGCGGTGACCTGATCACCGATGCCGATGCCGTGTTTGCCAGCGCCCCCTCGGGCGAGCTTCGGTTTTACATTCCATCCCGCAGCGATAACCAGATCGCTGCTGGTGCCGAACTCAACGGCGTTGTGTTCGGAGGTGCAAATGCCGATCCCACCCAGCAGGCGTCGAATGAGTTCGTCGTCGTGCGCTTCCCGCCGGGCGGAGGCGTTCCAGTGATGGAAATGCAACATGACAACACCGTTGGTAGCGGTGCAGCGAACTACGATGTCGCAAGCGGGTTCAGCTTCTACTACGATGCCATCGTCGGTCGCGAGCAGAGTTTTGTCGCACCCTCGGTTGGTGGTGGTGGCGGAGCAGCTGGCGGTGGAGGTGGTGGTGGAGCAAGTGGAGTACCTGCTCCGGTGCCGTTCTTTCGTGCCTCTACAGCCGGAGGTGATCCGGTGGTCGTTCCAGTCGATCCCTTCCTTGTGTTCGTCAATGGTCTGCCATTCTTCGGATCCGATCGCCTGTTCGATGGCTCTGGACGAACTTTCGTCGGCTTCTTCCTGTTCGGTCTGATCGATGACCGCTTCACCAACGAAGATAATCGCGACGAAGGCGACATTCTCGATGAAGAGGAAGAGAGATCCGAAGGGCGTGGAAGCGCTTTCAAGTTCGACTACGAGCAGGGTCACCGTCCAGGCGTTTCGAGCTACGACGTGTTCGGCGACGCTAGCGAAGCGATCGTTAACGCCGACTACTTTGAGTGATCCGCACTCAGGTTTTTCTGGTTGCCTTCACGTAGCCGAACGACCGGCTGCCTGATTTCGCAAACCCCGGCGATCGCACCCGCGATCGTCGGGGTTTTTCGTGGCTCATTTTCTTTTCAGGAGGAGTGACCGGAACGGAGGAGATCGATGAACAGATGACTCGGTTCCACTACTTGCGAAGTTGTCCGCCTTGCGCGTTGATAGCCTCCCATGAGAAACACCCACTCAACGGTCGCCCGGCGGTCCTTTATCGCACAGTCTGCACTACTGGCCTGTTCACCGATCGCTGCCTGTCTGGCTGATGCCAAGCCGAAACGCATCCTTTTGCGCTCGTCGTGGCAGACGGTAAACATCGGTGATATCGCGCACACGCCGGGCGTGCTCAAACTCATCGAGACCTATCTGCCGAATGCCGAAGTTTACCTGTGGCCGAGCAAGTTGGACAATGGTGTCGACGAATTGTTGAAGCAGAGTTTTCCGAAAGTGAAGTTCGCCCAGGGGGCGGATGCACTTAAGAAGGCGTTCGACGAGTGCGATTTTCTGCTGCATGGCTCCGGTGCATCACTTGTCGCTGAACGCGATGTTGTGAAGTGGAGCGAAGCCACCGGCAAACCCTACGGAGTTTACGGCATCACTTTGCCGGAGAAGAAATCTTCATCGACGACGGAGACTTCGGAGGAAGCGATGGCGCAGACCATTGGAGTGCTCAGCGACGCTGAGTTTGTATTCTTCCGTGACTCGAAGTCGTTGGCCTTGGCCAAGCGACTTGGGTGCAACAGTTCGGTCATGGAGTTTGGTCCCGACGGTGCGTTTGCCTGCGATCTACGTGACGCCCACAAGGCGGAGAAATTCCTCGCCGAGCACGATCTCGAAACCGGTAAATTTCTGTGCTGTATTCCCCGCCTTCGCTACACACCCTACTGGACGATTGCCTCGAAAAAAAGTGAGCTCGATGAGGTCAAACATGACCGTAACGAGGCGATGAAGGAGCACGATCACGCGCAACTGCGCAAGGCGATTATCGATGTCGTGCGCAACACGGAGATGAAGGTGCTGATTTGTCCTGAGGATCAGACGCAGATGAAAGTAGGCAGGGAAATGCTCTACGATCAATTGCCCGGAGACGTGCTGAAGCGGGTGGCGTGGCGTCCGGATTACTGGCTGACGGGGGAGGCGGTCAGCGTGTATGTGCGCAGTGCCGGCTTGTTCGGCAACGAGATGCATTCGCCGATCATGTGCATCGGTCACGGTGTGCCGGCCATCGTTTGCCGGTTTGCCGAGCAGACTTCGAAAGGTTATATGTGGGAGGACATCGGGTTGGGAGATTGGCTGTTCGATCTTGATGACGAGGTGCAGGTCGCGAACATAGCATCGACGGTTCTGGCGATTGCGAAAGATCCGGCGGCGGCGAAGATCAAAGCGGCAAAAGCGAAGTCGTTCGTCGAGCAGCGCCAGCGGGAGACGATGGCGGTACTGTCTGCGAAGTTGTAGCCGCTGCGGCGTATGCTGGCGCAGTTGCCGTCTTGCTTCGATTTTAAGACTGACGGTTTTTCGCGTGGCTGGTAGCATGCGCCGATCCACTCATTCGGGATCGATCAGTCAATCATGTGGAAAGCTCCCTTCAGACTTGCCGTCTCTCTGTTCTTTGGCTGTTTCTGGAAGATTGTCCTTGCGATGCTTCCGTTTGCTCTCGCTGAATGCTTGTTGATAGCCTATCTGAACTATGATGTTTTTAACTTCGACCCCGAGACGTGGGATTCCTGGCGATCGGACTCTTTGATCAGCTTCCTGTTTACTCCATTTTGGACGCTGGCAGTGTTGTTTGTTGTCAGAAAAAAGCGGCAAGCCCAACCGGTTGTAGTCGGCGAGGCCCTGCGGTTCATATTTTCACGAACACTGCCACTTTTGGCGGCGTTGTTCATGGTCAATCTATTGGTAGGCGTTGGATTCCTGGCGCTGGTCGTCCCTGGAATCTATCTCATTGCGAAATATTTTCTGATCGCACCCGTGGTGGCGTTTGGAGAGTTCAGTCTGATTACCGACCGTGAGCGTAGCGGGCAGTTGATGGCGGGCCGGATGGTGTCGACGTTGATTATTTCGGCTGGGATCTTCGTTGCTTGGATGGCGACGTTTTTAGGCATCATGTTCGTAGTTTATTTGGTGTTTCCGTATTTGAGTATCTGGTGGGAAGCAGTCATTACCGCAGTATTTGGCATTCCTTACGCCTTCATCACCGTCTATAGCTTCGCGATTTATGTGACCGCGACGGAGTCCGATGATGTGGAGGATGAGATGAGTGAGCGACGGGCGATTTAGTGAGAAAGCACCCTGAACAAAGATGGCCAGGCGCGACATTAGTCGTCCAGAGGGTTGGTAAGGAGTGACCTGTGCGTTGTTGGCAGTGAAAAGGTGTGGGATCGACGCCGGGAGTTTGCCGAGCGTCTATTTGTTCCACCCACTCCCAATCAGGGAGTATTGCGAGACAGGGAGGGGCAGTATAGGGTGGCATGGATGGTGATTAAAAAATCAACCAATGGTCTGCATGTCGCGGTCGTGGTGATATTGAGCAGTTGGCTTGTTTCGGGAGATGCTGATGCTCAATCACCAGCAGGTGAGGCAGATGAGAAAGCGCTTCTCACTGAGACAGCCTTGATCGCTCATGGGACGCCAGATGAAAGCAAGGACGGACCATTGTTTGAGAACTTGGCGTCGGACGTAACGGGGATCGATTTCAAGGTGCCGATCGAAACGGATCACCCCGACGATCGGCTTTATTATTCGGCGATGGCATGCGGTTCGGTGGCGGCTGGCGATTTGGATGGTGACGGCAGGGTGGATTTGTTCTTCGCTTGTGGTGCGGTTCCGAATCGCCTCTATCGGCAAACGGAGATAGATTTCGCTTTTGAAGATCTGACCAAAGCCGCCGGGGTCGGAGCGCCACGGGTATGGGCGACCGGGGCAGCGCTAGTGGATATCGACAACGACGGCGATCTCGATATCTACGTCACCTGTTACGACGATCCGAATTTACTGTACGTAAATGAATCGGTCCCGGGGCAGATGAAGTTCAGTGAACAGGCGGGGCGATTTGGGCTCGATCTGGTGGATGCGTGCCTTGGCGCAAACTTCGCTGATTACGATCACGATGGCGATCTCGACGTGTTCATCAGCATGAATGCCTATTATCGAAACGGTGGTCGACCGGAGGAGAAAATCCCGATGCAGAAAACGGAGTCCGGCTGGCGGACGGTTCCGCCATGGGATCGTTTTTACGCGGTGGTCTCAGTCGATCCCCAAACGGGATTGCCGAAGTATGGCGAAGTCGGTCGACGCAATCGATTGCTGAAAAATCACGGTGGGAAATTTCTCGATGCAAGTGTCGAGGCGGGCATTCTTTTGCAGCCGACGCATACCAACTCGTCCGCGTGGTGGGACTACGATGGTGATGGTTGGTTGGACTTGTATGTCGGCAACGATTTTGCCGATCGTGACGAATTCTATCGCAACAACGGCGACGGCACGTTTCGTGAGCAGGCGGCGGATGCCTTTCAGCACACGACGTGGTTTTCGATGGGCGCGGCTGCGGAGGATTTGAACAATGACGGGCGAGTGGATTTTCTCTCTGCGGACATGCTGCCGACCACCCACTTTCGGCAGAAGGTGACCATGGGTGATATGGATGGGTCGTTCGCGCAGATGTATCACAATGGTGTGCCACGTCAAAAGATGGTCAATGCCTTGTTCGTCAACACGGGCACGGGGCTGTTTTTGGAGACGGCGTGGATGTCGGGATTGGCGAGAACGGATTGGACTTGGACTGTGAAAAGTGGTGACTTTGATGGTGATGGCTGGATCGATTTGTTTTTTCCGACAGGCCATTCACGTGATTTTAATCACTCGGATTTTGCTACCCTGACGCCGCGCACGACGGTCGGAAAAAACGCCTGGGACTTTTTCGAGGAGCGACCTGAATTGCGTGAACGGAATGCGGTTTTTCAAAATCGCGGTGAGCTTTCGTTTCGATCTGCACTGGATGAGTGGGGGCTCGGGCAAGCGGAGACCATGAGCTATGGCGGAGCGCTGGCTGACATTGATGGCGACGGTGATTCGGATCTGGTGGTGATGAATCTCAACGATCCACCGTCGGTGTTTCGCAATCGTTCGGCAGACAGGCAGACGGCTCGGTTTTTATCGGTCGAATTGAGGGGCACCCGGAG
The DNA here is from genome assembly GCA_037969585.1 of Verrucomicrobiales bacterium. Classification (GTDB taxonomy): domain Bacteria; phylum Verrucomicrobiota; class Verrucomicrobiia; order Verrucomicrobiales; family DEV007; genus JBBKXR01. The sequence goes on along the minus strand of JBBKXR010000156.1, from coordinate 2,557 downwards.
CAATCGCCTGGGGCTGGGCAGTGTGGTAAGAATCGAGCTTTCGGACGGAACCGAGTTAATGCGAACCTTGGCACCTTACAATGGCTATCTGGAATCCGATGAACCTTGTTTGCATTTCGGTTTAGGGAACACACGTGAGGTGTCGTCACTGAGCGTGGAATGGCCCAGTGGAGTGAAGCAGTCGTTCGCTGATATCGAAGCGAATACTCGACTGGAAATCACTGAGCCGGAACATTCGGATAAGCTGACGAAAGCAGCGGACCCTTCGCCGGTGCCCTGGTTTGTGTCGACGGGTTCGCTGTCGGGAGCATCGGTGGATGAGAAGGAGTTTGATGACTTCTCGCGCCAACCTTTACTTCCGCATAAGCATTCACAGATGGGCCCCGGGCAGGCCTGGGGAGATGTCGATGGCGATGGTTTTGAGGATTTGTATTTGGGAAGTCCCAGCGGAGCGCCGGGTCGATTGCTGTTGTCCCGGGGAGTCGATGAAGAAGGTCGTCCTAAATTCGGGCTGCGCCTGCAGTCTCCTTTCGACAGCGCCGAGTATGTCGATTATGAGGATCAGGGGGCCTTATTTTTCGATGCCGACGGCGACGGTGATGAGGATCTATTTGTGGTCAGTGGAAGTGTCGAGTGGGAGCATGGCGACGGCCATTTTCGCGATCGTTTATATCTGAACGACGGGTTGGGGAATTTCAAGAAAGCTGAGGAAAATGCCCTGCCGAGCCTGACCAGCAGTGGCAGTGCCGCTGCGGCGGCTGATTTTGATCGCGATGGGGATCTTGATTTGTTTGTCGGAGGTCGCGTTGTTCCGGGACGTTACCCGATCCCGGCGCGGAGTGTTTTATTGATCAACGATGGATCTGGTCGTTTCCTGGATGGCACCTACCGGCTTGCGAGTGACCTGGCCTACACCGGCATGGTGACCGCAGCGCTATGGTCGGATGCGGATGGCGACGGGTGGTTGGATCTGTTTGTGACCCATGAGTGGGGAACCGTAAAATTGTTCCATAACCGGAACGGTCAGGCGCTGGATGAGGTGACTGGCGAATCGGGCCTTGGTGAGCATTCCGGTTTTTGGAACAGTATTTCGGGTAGTGATTTTGACGGTGACGGCGACATCGATTATCTGGTCGGCAATTTGGGATTGAACAGCAAGTATCATGCGACCGTAGAGCACCCCGAGGTGATGCTCTACGGTGACCTCGACGCCGGCGGCAAAGATCACATCATCGAAGCGAGTTTTGACGAACACAGTGGAGATCTGCTGCCGCGCCGTGGTTTGAGTTGTTCGAGCCGCGCGATGCCTTCGCTGCTGAAAATTACGCCAACCTTTGAGGCGTTTGCCAGATCAACGGTGGAGAATCTTTACACGCCGAAGCGAGTGAGTAGCGCTCGACGATTCGAGGTCAATACGCTGGAGTCAATGGCCCTTATCAATTCCGGTGATGGGAGGTTTCAATGGGTCAAGTTGCCGTGGCTCGCCCAGGTCGCTCCGGTGTTTGGCATCGTGCTCGGCGATCTCGATGCCGATGGTTTCGTCGATGCCGTTCTCGCCCAGAATTTTTACTCACCTCAGCAGGAAACCGGTCCAATGGACGGCGGACTGAGTGTGATACTGCGCGGAAATCGCGATCGAAAAGCGAACGACGATGGGTGGCTTGAGATGTGGCCCGCTGACAGCGGAGTAGTGATTCCCGGTGATGCCAAGAGCGTCGGCATGGGCGATCTGAATGCCGATTCGAGGCCCGATCTTGTGATTGGAATCAATGGCAGAGCACCTCGGTTACTTCTCAATCAAACCGAAAAAGTAACTCAAGTTGAAACCTGCCACCCCCTGGCCGTACGCCTTCGCGGTGGAGCAGGGAACCCGAGGGCGATCGGAGCACGTGTGAAACTGGAGGTCGAAGGTTTGCCTTTGCAGTGTTTCGAACGCTACGCCGGATCAGGGTACCTGACGCAAAACAGTGCTGCCTTGTTCTTCGGTTTGGGTGCCCAAAAACTGGACGGTCTCGTAGTAGTTGCTGAAGTGCGCTGGCCGGACGGGAAAGTTTCTAGGCATTCCATCGAAAGCTTTGCCTTAGAGAAAGGCGCGGTAACGCTGTCGCGCGAGGACTAGATTAGCTTTCCGGGGCTCCGGGAGACCGGTTTTTTGTGATTCGGCATAACACCGCATCATTTAGCGGTAAGAATCACATCATTGGAATAAGTTAGTGAAAAAGCACGAAGTTATCTAATTAACGTAAGTGAAATAAATGGGGTTTTTGCGTTTTTTGTTTAGGTGGAAAGAGTTGTGTAGTGATAAAAGCGTGTCAGAGAGGCTTGGATCCAACCAAGATCTCGTCCCCCTTATCCTATGAAATCCCTGCTGATCTCCTGTCGGCGTGATGCTGCTATTCGTACTGCAGTCGTTGCGTCCCTGTTTCCCTCACTGGTCTTTTTACCTACGACTCTCCAAGCCAATCCTGAGAATGGCGTCGTCGTTGCCGGCATGGCTGAAATTGGTGAAGGATTAGACGGTCATCTTGCCATCACTCAGAGCAGTGATCGCGCCATC
>JBBKXR010000155.1:0-20275 GCA_037969585.1 Verrucomicrobiales bacterium | reverse complement strand
ATCCCCAACCGCCCGACCAGCCTGCATCGACCAGAGAATGAACACGATGCCTGTGGCGTCGGCGTGGTCGCCGACATCAACGGTGTGCGCAGCAACCGAATTCTCGAGCACGGCATCACGTCGGTGTGCAATGTCATTCATCGCGGTGCCCAGGAGGCCGACGGCAAAACCGGTGACGGTGCCGGCGTCAGCACACAGCTGCCCTACAAGATTCTCCTGCCCGAAGTCGAGCGACTCGGCCATACCCTGAATGATCCGTCGGAACTGGCGGTCGGAGTGTTTTTCCTGCCGGAGCGGGAGCACCCGGATCACCTCAGGGCAAAAGACCTCATTGAAGAAGTGCTCAGCAAACGCGGCATTGCCGTGCTCGGTTGGCGCGAAGTGCCGGTCAACGCGCGCGAGCTCGGCGATCTGGCGCGCGAAACGATGCCCGAGATCATGCATCTGCTAGTCAAGCGCCCCGAAGGCCTCGACGGCGACGCCTTCGAACGCGCACTGTTCGTAGCGCGACGTGAGATCGAGATTAACGCAAAGAAAGCGGAGTTGGTACGTCTCTATGTGTCGACGTTTTCGCATCGCATGATCTCCTACAAGGCCTTCCTCGTGGCGACCGCTTTGCAGAAATTTTACCTCGACCTGCAAAACCCCGACTTCGAAACAGCGATTTGCCTCTACCACCAGCGTTTCAGTACCAACACCTTCCCCACCTGGAGCCTGGCGCAGCCGTTCCGGATGCTCGCTCACAACGGCGAGATCAATACCCTGCGCGGCAACCGCAACTGGCTGAATTCACGGGTCGAACAATTCGAAAGCGAGCTCTGGGGTGACGACGTTCACATGATGCATGACATCATCGATCCCAGTTCGTCCGACTCGGCCAGCCTCGACAACGCACTCGAATTGCTGGTGCTGTCCGGTCGCCCTCTGGCGCACGCGATGAGCATGCTGGTGCCATCCGCGTGGCGCATCGATCCGTTTACCAGCCCCGAGGTCGAAAATTTCTTCAAATATCACAGCTGCTTCTCCGAGCCTTGGGACGGTCCCGCCGCGCTCGCCTTTACCGATGGCAAATCGATCGGTGCCTGCCTTGATCGAAACGGTCTGCGTCCCGCCCGCTACAAGATCACCGATGATGGGTTGTTCATCCTCGGCTCCGAGGTCGGCACCAGCTATGTCGACGACGCCACGGTCATTGAAAAAGGCCGACTCGGCCCCGGCGAAATCATCATCGTCGACCTGGAAAAAGGCACCGTCACCCGCGACCGCGCGATTAAGGAGGAACTCGCCGCCCGCCAGCCTTACGGCGAGTGGATGAAAAATCAGCGCATTCGATTTGTCGAAAAAGTCGACCCGACGCCGCCATCGCCGAGTGACGATCTCGACGTCCTCAGTCTGATTCAAAAGCAGATTTCTTTCGGCTACAACAAAGAGGAAATGGACATGGCCATCGCGCCGATGGTGCGCGACGCGCAGGAAGCCATTTACTCGATGGGCGACGATGCCACTCTGTCGGTGCTGTCGCTGAAACCCAAACTTCTCTACACCTACTTTAAGCAATTATTTGCTCAGGTCACCAACCCGCCGATCGATCCGATCCGCGAACATCTGGTGATGTCGATCGAAGCCGACATCGGTCCCGAGCGAAATCTGCTCACCGAAACTGAACAGCACGCCCGCGTCATTCACCTGACCTCGCCGTTCCTGTTCACCCATCAACTCGAAGCGCTGAAAACCGTCGCCGACGATTTTCCACCGCATACGCTCGACATGACCTGGGCAGAAAGTGAAGGTACCGACGGTCTCGAAGCCGCTGTCGAACGGCTTTGTCACGAAGCCGAAAAAGCCGTCGACGACGGTGCCCGCCTGCTCATCCTCAGCGATCGGGCCACCGATCACTTACGCGTCGCTATCCCGGCATTGATGGCAACCGGCGCCGTCCACCACCATCTCGCTCGACGCCGCAAGCGTATGCTGACCAGCCTCATCGTTGACACCGGCGAAGCGCGCGACACGCATCAAATGGCATGCTTGATCGGTTTTGGCTGCACCGCCATCTGCCCTTACCTCGCCCACGAAAGCGTTCGCGAGATGATCGAGAATGATCCCAAAGGCACCTTCGGCGACCTCTCACTGAGCGATGCCCTGTTGAACTATCATAAGAGTCTCGAAAAGGGCGTGCTCAAGATCATGTCGAAGATGGGCATCTCGGTGCTCAACAGCTACCAAGGTGCGCAGATTTTCGAGGCCATCGGCCTCGGATCAGATCTGATCAATCACTGCTTCAAAGGCACACCCTCACAGATCGAAGGCATCGGATTTTCCGAAATCGCCGCCGAAAGTCTGGCCCGCCACCAGGCCGCCTACGCCGCACCTCCTGCGGGAACCGAGGACACCTCGGTCAGTCTCGAAGACCCCGGCTATTTTCGTCATCGTCGCGACGGCGAAGTTCACTCAGTCAGCAGCGATGTGATCAAAAACTTTCACACCTTTGTCAAATCCGGCGACCCCGACGAATACGACGACTACGTCCAGGCCGTACTTGAAAATCGCCCGGTCGCCCTTCACGATTTGTTTGAACTGGTGCCGCGCGTCGGCGGAGCCATTTCCATCGATGAAGTCGAGCCGGTCGAAGATATTCGTCGGCGCTTCACCACCGCCGCCATGTCGATGGGCGCGATCAGTCCCGAGGCACACGAGACGCTGGCGATCGCCATGAACCGCATCGGCGGGAAGTCCGATTCCGGCGAGGGCGGCGAAGATCCACGTCGTTTCACGCCCTACCCGAACGGCGACTGGGCGAACTCAAAAATCAAACAAATCGCCTCCGGCCGCTTTGGCGTTTCCGCGGAGTATCTCGCCAGTGCCGAGGAGTTGGAAATCAAGATGGCGCAAGGCGCTAAGCCCGGTGAGGGCGGTCAGTTGCCGGGCCACAAGGTCAACGGCATCATCGCTAAGCTGCGCAACACCCAACAGGGCGTCACCCTGATCAGCCCGCCGCCGCATCACGACATCTATTCGATCGAAGATCTGGCGCAGCTGATTCACGACCTCAAGGAAGTGAACCCGCGCGCCCGCGTCTGTGTCAAGCTGGTCGCCGAGACCGGCGTCGGTACCATCGCCGCCGGGGTTGCCAAGGCGAACGCCGACATCATTCTTGTCTCCGGCCACGACGGCGGCACCGGCGCCTCGCCACTCAGTTCGATCAAACACGCCGGTCTGCCCTGGGAAATCGGCGTCGCTGAAACTCAGCAGGTGCTCATGATGAATGGCCTGCGCGAGCGGGTCACGCTGCGCACCGACGGCGGCATGCGCACCGGCATGGACATCATTCACGCCGCGATTCTCGGCGCGGAGGAATTCAACTTCGGCACCATCGCCCTGATCGCGATGGGCTGCGTCTACGTGCGCCGCTGTCACCTCAACAACTGTCCGGTCGGCGTCGCTACCACCGATCCCAAATACCGTGCCAAGTTCAAAGGCGAGGTCGAGCACGTGGTTAATTTCTTCAACGCAGTCTCCGAAGAAGTTCGCGAAATCATGGCCAGCCTCGGCGTGCGCCATCTCGATAATCTGATCGGTAAACCCAGCTTCCTGCGCCAGCGCCACATCCCCGATCATCCAAAAGCCAACATGCTCGATCTGAGCCGATTGCTGCACGACGTCGCCGCCGAACAGGGTCAGGACATGCCTCGCACCTGCGTCAACGACCGTAACGACGGCGTACAGAAACACCCGCTCGATGACAAAATCATCATGGCTGCACGCAGTGCGATTCGCGACAAGCAACCGGTCTCGCTCGAGTTCAAGGTCAAGAATACTCACCGCAACATTGGTACCAAACTGTCTGGCGAAATCGCCGGTGTGCATGGCAATCACGGTCTCCCCGCCGGCACCATCGACGTGCGCTTGCGCGGCAGCGCCGGCCAAAGCTTTGGCACCTTTCTGGTCAGCGGCGTGCGCCTGACCCTCACCGGCGAGGCCAACGACTACGTCGGCAAAGGCATGTGCGGTGGCGAAATTATCATTCGACCGAACGTCGAGCGCAAGTTCAAGCCCGCCGACAATTCGATCATGGGCAACACCGTCATGTATGGGGCGACCGGTGGCCATCTTTTCGCCAATGGCCAGGCCGGCGAACGCTTCTGCGTGCGCAACTCCGGCGGCACCGCCGTCGTCGAAGGCGTCGGCGACCACGGTTGCGAATACATGACTAACGGCACCGTCGTCATCCTCGGCCGCACCGGTAAAAACTTCGGAGCCGGCATGAGCGGGGGCGTCGCTTATATCCTCGATCTCGACGACAGATTCGAAAAACTCTACAACAAGGAAATGATCGAAGTCGTGCCGCTCGACCAGGACGAAGATGTCACTTTGGTGAAGAGCCTCATCTTCAGCCACATCGAAGCCACCGAAAGCGAACGCGGCAAGGAAATCCTCGCCGATTGGGAAACCTACGCACCGAAGTTCCACAAAGTTCAGCCCAAGTCCAACCTCACCGCCGCAGCGCAAGCGACCGCAGCCAAGAAGCCAGTCGAGAAAGCGGTAAAAGCGTGATCGCCAGTTTCATGACACCGCGAAAGCTTGCCGACGACTTCGGATAATGTGTAACGTTTAGCTCAGAACTCGATGCTGAAGATATCGAGCTTTTCAGCCCCGTATTTCAATCCAGGGTAACGATCCGACCTATCGATTGCGTCCTCAAGGACTCAGGAACCGTGTGATGAACCGCCATCTGAAAACACCAGCTCTGGCGCTCTTGGCCTTGGCGCTGGCGATTTCGGTGCCCATTCGAACCGCCGCCGACGACATTCGCAATCAAGGCGTTCTGCTGCACATGCTGCCTCACCGGGTCGCCCAAGTGCGCGATCACCAAGGCGGCTTCACCGTCTCCACCCCGGTTGCAAAGGAAATAATCGCCCCAATGAATGCCACCGAAACGGCGGCTCATATCCAATCCCTGCCAAGCGACGTGACCGACCAGGGCATCTGGGTCATCTACACACACCCCACCTGGTACAGCGAAGCTGAAAAAGCAGAACTGACAAAGCTGGTCAAAGCATGTGAAAAACAGATGATCCGCATTTATACCTGTCACGCAGCTGAACTTCCGAAAGGAAACTGGAAACTCTCCGGGCTGATCGAGTAACCCCCCCATTCTTCTTTCGTTCCGTATTTGCCCATGCCTCTCGATATCCTTCCAGGCAACCCTAATCCGGTCGGTGCCAGTCTCGACTCCGACGGCGTCACCAACTTTGCCCTCTATTCACAAAACGCTGAGGCCGTCGACCTGTGTCTGTTCGAGCCCGGTGAAAACGGCGAACCCGATCGCGAGACGGCCCGCATTCGCCTCAGCCACTGCACCAACGATGTATTTCATGTCGGCGTCGGCGGCTTAAAGGAGGGACAACTCTACGGCTATCGCGTGCACGGTCGATGGAACCCGGTCAGCGGTGAATATTTTAATCCCGCCAAACTGCTGCTCGATCCTCGCGCTCGAGCGATAAACGGCGCGACCGAATGGCACGAGACAATGGCCGCCTGCCGCTTTATCGAGCCTAAGCAAATCCAGACATCGAACAGCGCCCCGCACTTGACCAAGTCCGTGCTGCTTGCCGATCGCCCTTACGACTGGGAGGGCGTCGAAAAACCCGGCACCGCGATGGAGGACTCGGTGCTCTACGAAGTCCACGTTAAAGGCTTCACCCAACTGCACCCTGCCGTCCCCGAAGCCATTCGCGGCACCTACGCCGGTCTTGCCAGCGAAGCTTCGCTCAAATATCTGACCGAACTTGGCATCACCGCCGTTCAGTTGCTGCCGGTTCACCACCGACTCGACGACGACTTTCTGCTCGCTAAGGGCCTGGTCAATTACTGGGGCTACAACAGCATCGGATTTTTCGCTCCCGAAGCCCGCTACAGTTCCGCCGGCACCCGCGGCGAACAGGTCGCTGAATTTCGCGACATGGTAAAAGCCATGCACCGCGCCGGTATCGAAGTCATTCTCGACGTGGTCTACAACCACACCGGCGAGAGCTCGCCGCTCGGTCCAACCTGCTGCTTTCGCGGCGTCGACAATCAGGTTTACTACACCCTCGACCCCAAGCATCCGCAGTACTACCACGACGTCACCGGCACCGGCAGCACGGTCAATGTCCCCCACCCCGCGACGCTGGCGATGGTCATGGACAGCCTGCGCTACTGGAGCGAAGAAATGGGCGTCGACGGATTTCGTTTCGACCTCGCCGTCGCTGTCGCCCGCGAACCGCGCGGCTTTTTTCCCGATGCCGCTTTTTTCAAAGCCGTGCAACAGGATCCGGTTTTGTCGAAGGTGAAAATGATCGCCGAACCCTGGGATCTCGGCGATCACGGCTATCAGGTCGGCGGCTTTCCGATCGGCTGGTCAGAACTCAACGGCCGCTACCGCGACAGCGTTCGTCAGTTCTGGAAAGGCGATCGCCGCGTGCTCGGCGAGTTCGCCGCACGCATCACCGGCAGCGAAGACATTTTCCACCACAGCGGTCGAGGACCCGCCGCCAGCGTCAATTTCATTACTTCACACGACGGCTTTCCGCTAGCCGATCTGGTCGCTTACAACGACAAGCACAACGAAGCCAACGGCGAGGGAAATCGCGACGGCGATAACCACAACCTGTCGTGGAACCACGGTGCCGAAGGTCACACCGACGAAACAGAGATCATCGAACTGCGCGCCCGCCAGCGACGCAATTTTCTCGCTACCGTTTTTCTTTCGCAGGGCGCCCCTTTCCTGCTCGGCGGCGACGAACGCGTGCGCAGCCAGGGCGGCAACAACAATGCCTACTGTCAGGACAACGAGATCAACTGGTTCCAGTGGACCGACCTCGATCCCGACGCAGAAGCGCAGGTCGAGTTCGTTCGCCAACTGATCGCCTTTCGCAAACGCCATCCGATCCTGCGCAAGCGCACCTTTTTCTCCGGCCAGGCCGTTCACGGCGGCGGATTTCTCGACACCCACTGGTTTGACCTGACCGCAAAGACCATCTCCGACTCCGCTTGGCACGCTGACCGCGCCGGTGCCTTCGCACTGATCATTCACCGCGAAGCTGCCGACCACGGCACCAAAGGCTCCTTCGCCCGTGAGCGCGAATCCCTGCTGCTCATTTTCAGTGCCCGACATCGCGAGCAAACCGTCAACCTGCCCGGCAATGCGGGAACGCAATGGACTCTGGTCATTGACACCGCACTCGACAATGGCTTCACCGCCGAGCCCAAACCGCAGGCAAAATCCGGCAACCGTATCAAGTTGCTGGATCGGCACTTGCAAGTGTGGACCACCCTCGACGAACTTGATTCCGCCGATATCGTCACCAAATCGGCACCAATCGATCCCATGGAGCTTATCGACACGTGAGACAATAATCAGACGTAAGAAAGCCAGTGGACGAGAAAAATCAGCGATGATAAGCGTCCATCAGCGGTTCATTATAACTCAGCGGTACAGCGGTATCCCCCAACCAAATTTCCAATGATACGTAAAACCAAGATCATCGTAACCCTCGGACCTGCGACCGACTCAGCCGAAAAGATTGGGGAACTGCTCGAAGCCGGTGCCAACGTCTTCCGGCTCAACATGAGCCACGCCAAACACGATTGGGTGCGCGAAGTCGTCGGCCACATTCGCCAGCAATGTGAAAAACTCGACCGCAGCGCCGCCATCCTCATCGACCTGCAGGGACCATCGATCCGCACCGGCGATCTCGACCAGCCACTCGAACTGAAAAAAGGCGATACCGTCGAGTTCCGCCAGGCAGATACCGAAGCCGAACTCGAGCTCTCCACCACCGTCAACTACGACGGCCTTGTCGATGATGTCGCCGTCGGCGATACGCTTTTGGTCGACAACGGCGAAATCCATTTCACGATCGAGAGCAAACGTGGTGACCGTCTCATTTGCAAAGCCAAGACCGGCGGCACGATGGGCTCACGCCGCCACATCAATCTCCCTGGCGTGCGCATCAACATGCCCGCACTGACCAACAAGGATCTGGCTGACATCAAACTCGCCGTCGAAGTGCAGACCGACTTTGTCGCCATCAGTTTCGTGCGCGACGCCGCGCATATCGAAGACCTGCGCAAACGACTCGTCGAGCAGGATTGCAGCGCACGCATCGTCGCCAAGATCGAAGATCAGGAAGCCGTGCGCAACATCGAGCCGATCATTCGCGCCGCCGATGCGATCATGGTCGCCCGCGGCGATCTCGGCATCGAAGTACATATCGAGGAGTTGCCCGTCATCCAACGCACCATCCTGCGCGAGTGCGCCCGCATCGGCCGCAAAGTCATCGTCGCTACGCACATGCTCGAATCGATGATTGAAAATCCGATGCCCACCCGCGCCGAAGTCACCGACGTCGCCAACGCCGTTTTCGAACAGGCTGACGCCGTCATGGTCAGCGGCGAAACCAGCGTCGGTAAATACCCGATCCGTGCCGTCGAAATGCTCGACACCATCGCCCGCCGCATGGAACTTGAACCCAGCGCCGGCTTCGCCGAAAAGATCGAACTCACCACCGAGAAGCAGTATACCGTCAAAGCCGCCGTCGTTCTCGCCAACTCGCTCGAAGACGCCGTCATTGTCGCCTTCACCGCCCGCGGCGTGCTCGCCAATTACGTCGCCCACCAACGCCCCGCACGCAGCCCGATCTTCGCCTTCACCGCCGACGCCAGCGTCGCCCGCTCCCTGCACATGAATCGCGCCGTCACTCCGCTGTTGATGAATCTCGGCGACGACCACGACATCTGCATTCACAACGCTATCGAACGACTGCGCGACCTCGGCCACGTCGAAGCCGGCGACCCCATCGTCATCCTCAGCGATATCCTCGCCAGCGATTTCGACACCAATGCCGTGTTGTTGAGAAAAGCGTAATCCTCTGGACGATCAAAAGCAGCACGGGCTTCCCTGCCCATGCCCTCAGGACGATCCGGTGAGAGTCCGTCCCGGCCGGTCACCTTGCGTTGCCCGCGCCAACGTCCAGCTCAAGACTGGCGAGACGCTCAGTCTCACCAACAAACCCCTGGACGAGAGTGTCATACTGGCGTCCCGCCAGTCCCAGTGGACGAGCCGGTGCGCTGATCGTCCAGCTCCAACCGGCGAGACGCCGGTATCACACTCAACGCACTGGATTTCGACTGGACCTCTTTGCTCGCCTCAGCCGCAGAATACCGAGGAAAATGGCGCAGTAGAGAATCCATGAAACCAAACTACCAAAGACTACAAATCCCCTCGTTCCCATCCATGATCGAAACGGGTAACTATCTTTCATGTCATCCAACCAGAGAGGAAGAAACCACCAAGGTTGGGCAAGATATGCCACGTCAGCTACCTCTCTCTGCCAATCAGGAGGGTTAAAAGACAGCACTTCGGGCAGTTGCTTCTTCTCTGCATCAGTGAGCAACTCCCAACGTTCCTCAGTAGATGGATAGTAGCCGTAAGGATTCATCAAACGTAGCACCTTGGTGTAACCTTCCCGGCACGAGATCGACAGGCAGATGTTCATCAAGACCAGAGAAATCCCTACTACCGCCGTCACAACGAGGTAACGAATCCTCTGCCGCTTAGTTCTCACAGCAAAAACCTACCAATTTGTCTTCCATACTTGAAGGCCCGAATTCACCCAGCACAACAGACTCGCCTTTCTAGGCTGAATCGGATCTGGAGCCCCCTTCTCCGCACAAAAGAACAAAAAAAGGGGCGCCGCTCGCGCGACACCCCTCTTCGTTGATTTATTTGCTTAGATCGCCAGGATCACAGACTGCTCAGAATGGAGCCGAACTCCTCTGCATCGAAGTCATCGTCGTCAAGCGCAGCAGACGAGCCCTTTTTGGGCGACATACCGCGAACGGGACGTGGACCCGGATCTTCTTTCTTCTGCAGCGCACGACGCAGCTTTTTCAGCGCGATGTTCTGCAGCTGGCGGATACGTTCGCGAGTCACGCCGAATTCCTGACCGACTTCTTCGAGAGTCTTCGGCTTTTGACCGTTGAGACCGAAGCGGGCATCGATGATTTTGCCTTCGCGATCATCGAGCACTTCCAGCAGGTCATCCAACTGGTTGTGCATGTTTTTGTGACTGAGCAGTTCCAGCGGAGTCTGCGCCCGTTCATCGCCGATGATCTCACCGAACTCGGTGGTGTCATCTTCGCTTATAGGGGCATCGAGTGAGGCCGGACGAAGTGCGGCCGCTTTCAGGTGCGAAAGCTTGGCACGATCGATACCGATTTCCTCAGCGAGCTCTTCGTCGGTCGGTTCACGGCCCAGCTCTTCGCTGAGGACCATCGCGACACGGCGCATTTTCGAGATCTTGTCGACCATGTGGACCGGTAGACGGATCGTCTTGCTCTGGTTGGCCAGGGCACGTTTGATCGACTGCTTGATCCACCACGCGGCGTAAGTACTGAGCTTACCACCTTTGTTGGGATCGAAACGCTCCACCGCCTTCATCAGGCCGATGTTACCTTCCGAGATCAAGTCGAGCAGGGGCAGGCCGTAGTTGGCGTAGTCCTGCGCGATCTTCACCACCAAGCGAAGGTTCGCTTTGATCATGTGAGCGCGAGCAGCCGCGTCACCGACCTTGATCCGGTCGGCGAGTTCGACTTCTTCCTCGCGAGTGAGTAGGGGCGTTTTGCCGATCTCCCGAAGGTAGATCTTGATGCCGCCATCGAGTTCTAAGTTAGCCATGAGTTTGGGTCCTTTGTATTCTCAGCCCGGGGGGACCGATTGCTTGTATGGGGTTGTTAGTTTGTGTCGTTGAAAGTCGAATAACAAAAATCCATGTCTCAGGCCGCAAGGCCCTGCATGGCAAATCTGAGGCCCTCGCCTTAGGGGGCCATTTTGATGAGTAAGAATTTTTGTCTGGATCGTTGAAACAAGAATACAAAAAAGCATTCGTGCTCTTGGAAGCGCGGTATTTACAGGATTAGAAACGTCATTGCCAGAGGATTGTTACTAAATGGGGTGGCGTTTTTGCGGCCAAATATCCGAATCACCAGCAGGGAGAGTCTTTTTCGCGCCCCTTCGTAGACCGCTCAATGAGGCATTTTGTTCAAAAACTTTCTTTCAATATTGTGCTACTGTTAGGGTATTTAGGAAGTCTTAAGTATTGAGGTTACAAAAATTCTAGCTATTTAAGCAAGTGGAATCTTAGTTTTTTTCACTTTTTTTTGATCGTCGAATCCCTGCGGACGCGTTCGGTTAACGAAACTTACAAATTCAGGCCTCCAATCGAGCCAACCTGCAGAGGTTCTGCCTGCGCCGCGCGTTGATTGTTTTCATCAGTCGTGGCACTGTGACACCCGATTCGGCTCGCAATCGAATACGAACCTCCGCAACCCAATGCCCCTGATCGACGGACAAGACCTGATCGAAGCCGGCTGGGAACCCTCCGCCGCCTTTCCCGAACTGCTCGCCGCCGCTGCCGCCTACGAGGAACGCGGTATAGCAGACGCCGCCTACGTGCTTAAACTACTGGCCCGCGATTTCCCCAAGCCGCTGCCGAAGCTGCGCCTGCGCGATCAACCGATTGCCTTCGGCGAAGCCATCGCTGCAACCAACGAGGTCGACGAAAAAAACATCGCCGCCGTCCGGCGCGTGATGAACGAGCTGCTGACCACACCAGTCATTGAAGGTGGCGCCATCATGCCCGACGCCTGTCCCGCTGGCCCCGGCACCGCAGTGATCCCCGTCGGTGGCGCGATTTCGGTGCGCAATGCCATTCTGCCCGCTGCGCACAGCGCTGACATCTGCTGCTCGATGTACGCGAGTTTTTTCCACTGCGAAAAAGACACCGCCGAAATGCTCGACTCGCTGATGGCTTCGACGCGTTTTGGCTACGGTGGTCGGAAACCTGAAGATCGAGTGCACCACCCAGTGATCGAAGAGGACGTCTGGGAAAACCGTTTTCTGAGCGGCCTTCAAGAACACGCCTCGATGCACATGGCTGACCAGGGCGACGGCAATCACTTCGCCTATCTCGGAAAAATCGAATGGTCCCGCGCCGCGCTCAAACAACTCAGCGAAGCCGGCCACGGCGAAATCGCCCAAGCACTCACCGATCGCGCTGGCGATCGCTGCAGCTTCTATTCGTTGGTCACGCATCACGGTTCGCGCGGACTCGGAGCTCATGTTTACAAGCGCGGCCACAAGGCGGCGGTCCGCGAAACGGCGCGCATCGCCGATAACATCCCCAAAGCCGCGGCGTGGCTCGATGTCGAAACTGAACTCGGCGCGGAATACTGGCAGGCCCTGCAGTACGTGTCGCGATGGACGAAGGCGAATCACCAGTCGATCCACGCGCGCTTTCTCGAACGCACCGAAGCTGACCTGGTCACCGAATTCGGCAACGAACACAATTTTGTCTGGCAGCGCGGCGAGCAATTTCTGCACGGCAAAGGCGCGACACCGGCATGGAAGGATGAGGATGGTCATCCCCTGCTCGGCCTGATTCCGCTCAACATGGCCGAACCGATTTTGATCACGCTCGGGCGCGACAATGCCGACTTCCTGTCGTTCTGTCCGCACGGCGCGGGTCGCAATGTGTCGCGCACCGCGACCCTGCGTCAGTTCAAAGACCGCAAGACCGGCCGGCTCGACGAAGCGCGAATCGAAAAGACCATCGCCGAAACCACGACTGGTCTCGACATCCGATGGTTCTACGGAAAGGCCGATCTGACCGAGAGCCCGATCGGATACAAGTCCGCCGCACAGGTTCGGGAACAAATCGAGCAGTTCGGACTCGCCGACATCGTTGCTCAGATCGAGCCGCTCGGATGCATCATGGCCGGCGACTCAGGACCCAAACCGTGGCACCGCGACAAAGAACTGACGCCGAAGCAAAAGCGCCAGATTCAGCATCGCGCCGATCGCCGCAAAACCCGCCAGTCAATGCGCGGCGCGGCAGATGACGATCTGGACGAGTAACCGTGGGGCAGATTTTCAATCTGCCTCAGTGGGCGAGCCAAACGTAGCCAGTCGACCGAAGGCAGATTAAAAATCTGCCCCACACAATCACTCCACCAAACTCGCAAACGCCTCGTCAAACCGGCTGCGCAAATCATCCCAGTCCTCCATCCCAACCGACACCCGGATCAGGTGACGGTCGACGTCACAGCTGGCCGCCCACTCAAGTTCGTGATAATGCGCGAGCAGAACATACGGACAGGCGAGGGTGAAATTGGTTCCCAGACTGGGGCCTTTGCTGACCCGCAAAGAATCGTAGAACGGCGCGGAGTTCTTCTCCGGCTCACGTAGCAGCAACGAGATCAGCGTGCTGTGACCGACGCCTTCCCGATCGGTGCGCATCACCGATTCGTAGTGCTGCGCTGCGTCCGAGCCCGGATACCACACACGCGTAACCTCTGGTCGTGATTTCAGGTATTCGAAAAGCCGCTCACCGTTGGCATTGAGCAACGGCATACGCTCAGTAAAATCGGACGCATTTTCCACGAGAACCTGAGCATCCTCGGGCAAAAGAAACAGCGTCCAGGCATCGTTCAAATGCTCGCGAAAAGCTTCGGCATAAGGCGAATCATCGCGCACGACAATGGATCCGGCCATGACATCGCCGACTCCGGAGAAGTATTTGGTCAGACTGGAAGTCACCAAATCAGCGTGACGCAATGCGTCGACGTTGAACACCGTCGCCACCGTGTCGTCGACCAGCAAGGGACCGCCGCGTTCGCCGGCTTCATGCAACAGCTTGGCAACGCCCGCCAGATCCGCCGTACGCAATAACGGGTTGCTTGGCAGTTCGGTGTAGACTCCGGCGATCGGCTCGTTTTCTAAAATGTCAGCGACTTTGCGCAGGCCACCGTTCTCGGTCATCGGCACGAAAGTGGTGCCGGGACCAAACTCCTGCTGCACCTTGAGCGAATCGACGTAGGGAAACTCCAGCTGAATGCTGCGCCGATCGGGAAACATCTTACCCAGCGCCCGATGCGCGGCAAAGATCGCCGACATGCCGGAGCGAAACACAAACACGTTGCCGACTGGCTGCCCGTAAAGTTCGGCCAGCTGCGCACGGACCTTGTCGAGATCGGTAGTGTCATCGCCGAAGCTAACGTCGTTGAGAATCGATTCCGCCCGCCGACTGCTGACCCCATCGCCGGTCATCCGCCAGTAGTGGACGGCATGTTCGTAGTCGGCTTCATCGACGCCTATCACCCACGATCCGGACTCGTAAGATTCGACTGTTGCTGTGCTCGCGCCGCCTGCTTTGCTCTTCACAAAAGCCGCGCAACGCTCGGCGCAGTCTTCGTGCGGAAAGGCCATCCAGCGCAGCGGCTGGTCACGCTCGGCATTTTTCTCTGCGGCGATGTTCGCGTGCAGCGTCACCACATCCGGGTGCATGAAAAATCGCGGGTAACCGCATTTCATCCGACTGGTCACCGCCTCGTCGGCCTCTTCGTAACCAATCACGGATTGCCATGTCGGCAGACACACAGATACGGCGTGCCGCGAATCGGGAATCGCCTTCCCCAAATCCTCAGCCGCCCACAAAGGCTCGGTCAGCAAATCGCGCTTCATCATCGTCAATTAAGAAACTAACGCCAGACCGGTGCGCACGTCGCCGATCAAATCATCGATGCTTTCAATGCCGACCGAAAAGCGCACCAACGAATCGCCAATGCCTACTTTTTCGCGCTGCTCTTTCGGTACGGAAGCGTGGGTCATCGATGCCGGATGACAGCACAGTGACTCGACCCCACCCAGGCTTTCAGCTTTGGGAAAGTAGCGCAGGTTTCCGACAAATTTAAGCGTCTGCTCAAGGCTCAAACCGAAGTCGACGCTGACGATGCCCGACCCGTTACGCATCTGGCGTTTGGCGAGTTCGTGCTGTGGATGCGATGGCAAAAACGGATAGCGCACAGAGGTGGCATTGCCTTCGGCCTCGAGAAATTCCGCAAAGGCCAACGCATTTGAACCGTGGCGATCCATGCGCACCGCTTGAGTTTTCAATCCGCGCAATATCAACCAGCTGTCGAACGGCGACGGTTGCAGGCCGAGCGCTTTTTGCGCGAACACCATTTTTTCGTGCCAAGCGTCGTCGTTGCAGATCACCGCGCCGCCGAGCGCGTCGCTGTGACCGTTGGTGTATTTCGTCGTGCTCAGCAGTGACAGGTCCGCACCAAGTTCGAGCGGCCGCTGCAGGTAGCTCGAAGCAAAGGTGTTGTCGACCACCAGCACGGCACCCGCGGCGTGCGTGGCTTCGCTGACCGCGGCGATGTCGATGATTTTCAGTAGCGGATTGGTCGGCGATTCGATCCACACCAGCGTCGGTTTCTCTTCCGCGATCTTGGAAAAATTCGCGGAGTCGGTCAGGTCATAGTAGGCGACCGTTACGCCGAATTTTGCGAACACCTGATCGAGCAACCGATAGGTGCAGCCGTAAATGTTTTCTTCAGCGACGATGTGATCGCCGCTCTTCAAGGTCGACACGATCGCCGTGATTGCCCCCACTCCGCTACCGAACACCGTCGAGTGCGCGCCGCCTTCCATCGATGCAAGTGCTCGATCGAGCAGGCGAAAATTAGGATTGCCCGAACGCGTGTAGTCAAAGCCGTGCTCGTTGCCGTACTCGAACGTCGAGCTGAGATAGATCGGCGGCGTCACCGCACCGGTGCCGCCGACGAAATCATGTCCGGCATGAATCGCACGGGTCTCGAAACCTTCTGGGTCGGTTGGGTCGCTCATTGTCTGGTTGTCGGCTCGGCTTTGGCTTTTTTCTTCTTCTTTACTGGCGGCTGATACAACGCATCCGGCTGTTCGGCAACTCTGGCCTGCGTCATAAGACGCTTCATGTCAGCGACGATGTCAGGGTTCTCGGCAGCGATATCCGAGGCTTCGCCGATATCTTCGGCGAGATTAAACAACTCCAACTTCGTCTTATTCGACGATCGCGTATTCGATCGCACCGCCTTCCAGTCCCCTTTGCGAACCGCCTGCTGGCCACCGCCGGAAGCGAGTTCCCAATAGAGATAATCGTGCTGCTTCTGTTCAGCGGCATTTCCCAGCAGGGTCGGAACGAACGAGAGCCCGTCTACGGCATCAGGGATGATGCCACCCGCCAGTTCGGCGAACGTCGGCAGCACGTCCCAGTGGGCGGAAATGAGATCGGTTTCGCTACCGGCTTCGATCTTACCTGGCCAACGAGCAATCATTGGGCAACGAATGCCACCCTCGTAAAACTCAAACTTGATGCCACGAAACGGACCGTTGCCATCGAAGAAATTCGGATCCGCACCGCCCGCCGAGGTCGGACCGTTGTCGCTGGTGAAAATGATCAGCGTGTTTTCGCCGAGCCCGAGCTTGTCGACCAAATCGACGACGCGACCAACGTCCCGATCCAATCGCGACACCATGCCGGCGAAGGCCGCGTGCGGCTCCGGCTGATTCCGGTAGTGCTGCCCGCCGGGCGTGCCGTACGGCTCGGTCTCCTCGATTTTCCCCCGCCACGCAGCGATTGCATCTTCCGGAACATCAAGCGCGGCGTGAACCAGCGTGTAAGCGAGGTAAAGACAGAACGGCTTTTCGCCGTCGGCACTGCGTTCGATAAATCCCAGCGCTTCGTCGGTCATCAAGTCGTGGCTGTAGTGCGTGCGCTTTTCACGATTGTTGGGATATTTCACCTGCTGATCATTTTTCCACAGGTAATCCGGGTAGTAATAATGGGCGTGGCTCTGATCGAGGTAGCCGAACCAGAAATCAAAGCCCTGCTTCCACGGCGCGCCCGTGCTGTTTTCCTCGCCGACGCCCCACTTGCCGATGCCGCCGGTGACATAACCCGACTGCTGCAGGACTTCGCCAAAAGTGACATCGTCAGGCAGGAGCGGCGTATCGCCATTTTGCCGAACGCGGGTGTGCCCGGTATGAGTGCCGGTCAGCAGGCAGGAGCGGGTCGGCGCACACAGGCTGCTACCGGAGTAGTGCTGACTGAATTTCATTCCTTCCGCCGCCAACTGATCAATGCGTGGCGTTTTCAGCAATTTCTGGCCGTAAACACCAACGTCACCCACGCCAAGATCGTCGGCCATGATGTAAATCAGGTTCGGCTTTTCAGCGGAACGACTAACCGTTGGCACTAGAAGAGCGACACCGAGCGATAGGATCGCGGCGAAATACTTGCGTTTCATGCGCCTACGCTGCGCTGCGCCGTGCCCTCGCACAAGCTCTGGATTCCAAAAAGCCATTGTCTTAATAGGTGGCTTGGGCTAGGAATGCGTCCCTTTTTCCCTGCATTTTTGATGATCGAATACCTAAAAGTCGCCCGCATCGACCACTGGCTGAAGAACATTTTCATCGTCTTCGGCCACGCCGTTGCGGTGGTTCTGGTGTGGAATCTCGAGATCGATAGCGGTCTGGTCGTCAAAGCGATCCTGTCGCTGATCCCGGCCTGCCTGATTGCTTCGGCCAACTACATTCTCAACGAGATCCTCGACGCGCCCTACGATCGGCTGCACCCGACCAAAAAGCTGCGCGGCATCCCCGCCGGCAAGGTAAAGATCCCAATCCTATGGGCAATGAAAGCCGGCTGTATCATCGTCGGCTTCAGCTTGTCCCTGTGGTGGTTCAAAAATCCCGGCTACACCATCGCTCTTGGACTGCTGCTGTTGTCCGGTGTGGTTTACAACATTCCGCCGGTCCGGCTGAAAGACCGCGCCTTCCTCGACGTCATCGCCGAATCGTTCAACAATCCGATCCGCCTCTGGCTCGGCTGGTATGCGCTCGTGCCCGATGACATGCTGACCGCGCCACCCCTGTCGATCATGCTCGCCTGGTGGTGCTTCGGTGGCCTGTTGATGACTGGCAAGCGCTACTCGGAATTTCGCTTCATCGACAACAAAGAACTCAGCGGCCAATACCGTCGCTCCTTCAAGACCTACACAAACCGCACCCTGATCATCGCCATGATCACCTACGCCAACGGCTTCTGCTTTTGCGCCGGTTGGGCCATGGCCGTTTACGACTCTCTCAACAATCTGGTATTCGTCTTTCCGTTGATCATCCTCGCCGTAGTCATGTATTTCCGCCACGCGATGAGCGAGGTCGGCGCCCGTCTCGAGCCCGAGCAACTGCTGCAAAATGTCTGGATCGTGGTCAGTGCCCTGATCACCGGTGTCGTCGCCGTTGGCCTGCTCTACGCCCACAAAGAAGACCTGTTCAACGCCAAAGACATCCTCGACAGCGGCGAGTTCCAAGTGCCAGGCGCGGTTGAGGGAAATGTGATCGAGTAGGAGTTCTCAGAAGCGACGTCGCGTAGTGACCGCTCTGATTAGCTGGGCGTTTCGACGCCCGGTAGAGCGCCCCACTCCGGGTCAAGCGTCACGTAGTGACCGCTCTGAACGCAGGACCTACTCCCCACCCTCTGCTTCCGGCAGCGGGTACAAGCCAAGCATCTGCAATATCGTCGCGCACTTTCCGCCAGTCGAAGTCGCGTACGGCCGCTCGGGCTTGCGCACCGACCAACCATTCTCCTCTCCCTTCGCGGCCAGTTCCTCGCCGGGATGGACGATGACACCGCGTTTGCAGATCGACAGCAGCGGCAAATCAGCGGTGCTGTCGGTGTAGCCGATGCTGTCGGGAAGCACATCGCCCGCGGCGGCATCGAAGCCTGCCGGCAACTCACCCTTCATCGCATCGATCTTGGCACCGTGTTTGTTATTCGGGCCCAGCACACGCGGCACCAGCGGCATAGGATCGCTGACCTCGAGTTCGGTCGCATACCAGTGATCAAAACCGAGCTTGTCAGCGATCGCTTCGACGTAAAACGCAGGACTCGCCGAGTTGAGCACGAGAATTCGACCGCCGTCGCGGTTCCTCTCGATCTCATTGAGGATCTCGGGATAGGCGACTTTCTCGAAAATCGTATCGACGAACTCCTGCACCAGCTCATCGAGCCGCGCCTTGGGCATTTTCCAAAGGTAGGAGGAAAAGATCCGCTTCGCCGTGCGCAGCGGCATCACACCCATTGCCGCCAGCGGAGCGAGGGGCAGGAACAACAATAGATACAGCCGACGCCACCCCTCCTTCTTTAGCACAAAGTTGCAGAAATAGACCTGCGTGTCGAAAGGCAGAATGGTGTGATCCAGATCGAACAACGCAAATCCACGTGGCGGGATCGTCGTCGTACGGTGGTCCGGAGCGACAGCTTCTTGCGCGCCTGCGACCCCGGACAATGCCGTTTTTTGCTCCTTGCTCATCATTGCTGTTCGGCGCTGTACGCTGTGCCGAGAAAGACCGAATGTCTGGAGACAAAAGAGGCGTCAAACAGGCCGTTATCCAGCCCGTTTGACGCCATCTCAAAACTTACTACGAGTAGTCAGCCTGTGCGCCCTTGATGTCGCGCTTCTTCAGCCACGGCATAGTGCTGCGCAGACGTTTGCCGACCTTTTCGATGCCATGCTGCTCGCCTTCTTTGCGAAGCTTCTTGAATACCTTCTGACCGGTCTCGTTTTCGGCAATCCACTCCTTGGCGAACGCGCCGTTCTGAATTCGCTTGAGCGCGCGCTCCATTTTCTTTTTCACTGAAGCATCGATGATTTTCGGACCGACGGTAACGTCGCCCCATTCGGCGGTCTCGGAGATCGAGAAACGCATACCGGCGATGCCTGCTTCGTTGATAAGATCAACCGTCAGCTTCATCTCGTGCAAGCACTCGAAGTAAGCCATTTCAGGCTGGTAACCCGCTTCAACCAACACGTCGTAACCGGTCTTAATCAACTCGGAAACGCCACCGCAAAGCACGGTCTGCTCGCCGAACAAATCGGTTTCGGTCTCTTCTTTGAAAGACGTTTCGAATACACCGGCGCGCGTGCCACCGATACCCTTGGCCCAGGCCAACGCGAGCTTCTTGGCATCTTTACCCGGGTTCTGGTGAATCGCGATCAGCGACGGGACGCCTTTGCCTTCAGTGAATTGACGACGCACGATGTGGCCAGGTCCCTTAGGGGCGACCATGATCACATTGATATTTTTCGGCACCTCGATGGTTTTGTAGTGAATGGCGAAGCCGTGCGAGAACAGCAGTGTTTTGCCCTTCACGAGATGCGGCGCGATGTCTTTTTCGTAGATCGCAGCGATCTTAGTGTCCGGCGTCGCGATAAAAATGATGTCAGCCGCCTTCACCGCATCGGCCGTGTCCATGACTTTAAAGCCGAGCTTTTCAGCGACAGCGCGCGATTTGCTCTTGGCGTAAAGGCCGATGATGACTTTCACTTTGCTCTCTTTCAGATTCAGAGC
>JBBKXR010000154.1:0-6601 GCA_037969585.1 Verrucomicrobiales bacterium | reverse complement strand
TTCAGATCGACTCCACCTGCCACTGCCTGCCCGGCGGAACGATCTCCCTGCGCTGATCCTTATCATTCCCCACGGGAAGTCGCAGCGGAGCTTCGGGAAGGGGCGCGACGAATCGCTTGCGCGATTCGCGCGTCCCGTTTCTCCCGGTGTGAAAACCTCATCGATACCACTCTCCATGAGCGCTTCCCGTATCGGCAGACGCGCTCACCAGCGCGACGGAATTGAGTATCGCGGTTCGCCGGCGGTCAAAGTTCGACCCGGTTCAGGCCGTCACAATATCCCCTCGATTTTCGCAGACGTCATCGTCTCTCCGCAATCGACCCGCAGTACCCGCCGCCGCTCAGTATCCCGCTCGACCAGAGCCCAGGCCAGCAAAGTCCCCGCCAACCCCTGGCCAACGATGATGATGTCGAAGTGATTTGAATTCACAGCTCAAACCTAAAGGCGGATGAAAAAAAGAAAACGCCGGGAAAGCCCCATTCGGCGCATGCGCCACGCTTACCGGTTGCGTCGCTGCAGGAATTCGCTAAATCTGAGGATCTCCGATTGAATCATCATGAGCAAACGCATTCTTCTCACTACCACGTCCTACCAGGACACTCCCGGCCCGCATCACGACCTGCTTGCATCTAGCGGCTACGAAATCGTGCGCGAGCGCGGGCCGTTGCCGGAGGAGAAAATGCTCGAACTGGCTGGTGAGTTCGATGGCTTTCTGTGTGGCGATGACGCCATCACGGCAGCGGTCATCGAAAAGTCCGGAGAGCGGCTCAAGGTGATCAGCAAGTACGGTATCGGCCTCGACAAGATCGATGTCGAAGCGGCGACCGCCCGCAAGTTGCCGGTCATGTTCACACCTGGCGTCAACCACACCACCGTCGCGGAACACACGTTCGGTCTACTGCTCGGGCTGACCAAGAAGATTTTCGAAAACGCGGTCGACGTTCACAACGGCGCCTGGCAGGCGGGCTGGAAAAAGCCGGTGGGTCACGAGATCATGGGCAAGACCATGGGCATCATCGGACTGGGACGCATTGGCAAAGAGGTCGCCATCCGCGCCAAGGCGTTCGGCATGCCCGTCATCGCCTATGACATTTACTGGGACGAAGCCTTTGCCGAAGAACACAGCGTGACTCGCTGCGAAACCATGGATGATGTGTTGCACCAAGCCGATGTGGTTTCGTTGCATTGCTTTCTCTCCGACGAAACGCGCGGCATGATCAGCGCCAAATCGATCGCCGAAATGCGCGACGACGTCATTGTGCTCAATTGCGCTCGCGGCGAACTGGTTGAGGTCGACGACATGGTAGCCGCTTTGAAAGACGGCAGCGTCGGTGGCTACGGTGCCGACGTGCTCGATGCCGAACCGCCGGCCGCCGATCATCCGCTATTGTCATCGCCGAATTGCATGGTCACCAGTCACATCGCGTCGCGCACCTACGAAAGCGTAGAGCGCCAGGCCCTGCGTTCCACCCACAGCCTGATCAATTTCCTCGAAGGCAACGACGATTTCGTTCAGGCGAATAAGTTCGACTGATCAGGAGTTAGGATAAAGGAGCAAGGAGCTGGAAGCTCGTGCAGCTCCTCACTCCGACCTCCGACCTCCGCTCGCGATAAATCCTATCCAGGAACCCAACTCCTGGCTACTTACTCCTAACTACTTTCTCCTAAAAAAATGATCACTATCCGTCCCCAATCCGAATGCCTCTACGACTGCGTGTCACTGGGCGAAGTCATGTTGCGTCTCGATCCCGGTGAAGGCCGCGTGCGTACCGCCCGTTCGTTTCAAGCATGGGAAGGCGGCGGCGAATACAATGTCGCCCGTGGTTTGCGCCGTTGCTTTGGACTGGATACGGCCGTGGTCACTGCCTTTGCAGAAAATGAAGTCGGCCGATTGATCGAAGATTTCATCATGCAGGGCGGCGTCGACACGCAGCACATCGTCTGGCGCGACTACGACGGCATCGGTCGCACGGTGCGCAACGGACTGAACTTCACCGAGCGCGGCTTCGGTATTCGCGGTGCTGTGGGCGTTCCGGATCGCGGCAATACGGCGGCCTCGCAGCTCTCCGTCGGCGACGTCGACTGGGATCACATTTTCGGTGCGCAGGGGGTCCGATGGTTTCACACGGGTGGCATTTTTGCTGCACTGTCAGAGAGCTCAGCCGAGTTTACGATCGATGCTTGTAAGGCGGCGCAAAAACACGGCACCATCGTCAGCTACGATCTCAACTATCGGCCTTCGCTTTGGAAATCAATCGGTGGTCAGGCGAAGGCGCAAGAAGTCAACCGCGAGATTGCCAGACACGTCGATGTCATGATCGGCAACGAAGAAGACTTCACCGCATCGCTCGGCTTTGAAGTCGAAGGCGTCGACGAAAACATCAGCGGCATCGATGTCGAGAATTTCAAAAGCATGATCGCCACGGCGGTAAAGGAGTTCCCCAATTTTAAAGCCACCGCGACCACTCTGCGCGAAGTTCACACCGCAACGGTCAACGACTGGGGCGCGATTTGCTGGCACGACGGCGAGTTCCACGAAGCGACGCCGTTCCCGAAACTCGAAATCATGGATCGCGTCGGCGGTGGCGACAGTTTTGCTTCCGGCCTGATCTACGGTTTCCTCAGCGGACAGGACGCGGCAGCCGCCGTGAACTACGGAGCCGCCCACGGCGCATTGGCCATGACCACTCCCGGCGACACCACCATGGTGACCCTCGCCGAAGTGGAAAAAGTCATGAGCGGTGGCGGCGCACGAGTGGTGAGGTAGCTGCGCTACAAGGAGAAAGGAGCTAGTAGCAAGAAGCTGGAATCGAGCGAGCGGATGCCCGGAGGGCGGTCGGTGCGTCCGAGTGCGATCTCGAATCACCCAAAGCTCGATACGCACGCAAATCTCTCGGACGTCCGAACAGCGGCCCCTGAAGACTCCTAACTTCTTGCTCCAGCGGCTTCGCCGCCTAATAAACATCCCGCTGATAACGCTTGGATTTTTTCATCCGTGCCACGTATTCCGCAGTCTCCGTCTCACTGAGTCCACCGTGCTGCTCGATCAGATCGTGCAGCGCCTTGTCGACGTCACCCGCCATGTAGATGGCGTCTCCACAGACGTAGAGATGGGCCCCCTCTTTGATCCACTGCCAGACCTCGGCACTGTGTTCACGTAGCTTGTCCTGCACGTAAACTTTGTGATCCTGATCGCGCGACCAGGCAACCTCTAGTCGGGTCAGTAGCCCCGACTCCTGCATTTCCTCAAATTCATCGGCGTAGAAAAAATCGGTCTTCTCATGGGGGTTGCCAAAGAACAACCAGTTGCGCCCCTCAGCGCCGCTCGCCTGACGTTCTTCCATGAAGGCTCGAAACGGTGCGACACCAGTGCCCGGTCCGACCATGATAATCGGCGTTTCGGTTCGAGTCGGTAATTTAAAATGCTTCGCCGGCTGCATGTACACCTGCACCGCTTCGCCTTCGGCGAGTCGGTCGGCGAGGTAACACGAGCAGACGCCCTGGCGCTTTCGCCCGTGCGTCGCGTACTCGACCTTTGCCACCGTTAGATGCACCTCGCCTGGATGCGCATTCGGACTGGAAGCAATCGAGTAGAGCCGCGGATTGAGCTTGCGCAGGCTGTCGACAAACTCCTGGGCGTTCTTAAAATCGGCAGGATACTCGAGTACCAGATCGATAACCTCTCGACCTTCGATCAGTTCTTTGGTGTGCTCCGCCGAATCCGAATCGACGATTGAGCGCAGATAAGGCGACCAACATTTCTCCCGCCAATTCTGCAGCATTTTCTTGGTGATCGTGCGAAGATCGTAGCACTCAGTCAGAGCGTCGCGCAGTGTCATCTTTCGACCGTCGTGAGCCTTAACCGAAACCGATGTATTGAACGGCAACAGGACTAGTATTTCGTCGACCAGGTGCGGATCATTTTTCGGCAATACGCCGAGCACGTCGCCGACCTCATAGGTGAAACCTGAGCCTTCGAGCGAAAACTCAAAGTGCCGCGTGTCCTTGAAGCTCCCTTCACCATTGAGCTTTTTATTCACCAGCAGCGGTGCCGGAAAGGGATTCTTCTTAGAATAAGCTTCACTTGCCGATGCGTCGAGAATCGCCGCGCTGCCCACTGTTCCCGATCCCGCCACCGCGCTGACCGGCGTAAGCTGCATGTCGTCCAGCCCGGCAAGCACGACCCGAAACCATTCTTCAGCCATATCTTCGAAGTCGACGTCGCAGTCGATTCGGGAAGCGAAACGCTCGGCGCCAAGCTCCTCGAAACGCGCATCGAAGCGGATGCCCATTTCGCAAAAATCTGTGTAGCTGGAGTCACCCAGCGACAACACGGAAAATTTCGTGTGCTTGAGCTGCATCTGAGCATCACTGGTAAAGTGATTCCAGAACGCCTCCGCATTGTCGGGCGGATCGCCCTCACCCCAGGTGCTGGTGATCGCCAACACCACCGCTTCACGCGTCAGATCGACTTTTTCGTACTCGTCCATTTCGAGCACTTCGACCGCGTAGTTTTCGTCACGCAGGCGCTCGCCGAATCCCTCGGCCAAGCCAAGCGCATTTCCCGATTGGCTACCCACCATAATAAGGACCCGCCCCTTTGCAGTCGCAGTCTTGGCGCTTGAAGGCTCACCCGCCGCTCCTGTTACAGCAGCAGCAAAATCGGCGAGATATTTCTTCAGCCACTCCCGTTGTTCTGGATAGAACGGGGCGTCGTCGGGGATCTCTGGAAGCTTGATTGGCATCGGGCAACAAGTGTTCTGTGGATTTTAAGAAAAGCAATTTCCACGCCACAACGAATGGCAGGGAAATATCGGTTGATTGGAACTAAATTCAGATTTCGGAAATAGGCGGGAGTAACTTGCCACCTTTACCTCAAGGGGTGCTGAGGTAAGCCCGAGCGTTACCCACATTTTCATATCGGACGCGGGTTCATCATGCCGAAGGCATGACAATAATAGGGGCTTTGGGACGGAGAGTGCGGTAAAAAGTGGCTACTACCGTGCCGGAGCAGCGGCACGACAGGAGCGTCGCGCTTCCTTTGGGTTACGCTGAAGCCGGTTTCGCAAGGAAGAATCCCACTCCTGTGGTTAACCGTGGACGAGAGGGGGCGAGCGTGTAGCCGTCCTGGGGGTAAAGGAGGCACAAACTGCGTTCGAACCTCCTGGCCCAAAGTTCGCTTTGGCCGCGACCCGCTTCGCCGAGCCGCGGCCAAAGCGAATGGCGGACAGGGTGGGATTCGAACCCACGGTAGAGTTTCCCCTACACACGCTTTCCAAGCGTGCTCCTTAAACCACTCAGACACCTGTCCTTCTATTTAACTGCCATCCATCAGTGCGAAATGACGTAGCGCAATTACCTACGACAAATCGCTTGCAGCGCAAGCGCAAATGGCCCAAGTTCCAAACGTCGCAAGAATTGGCGGTACGACAAAATATTTTGCAGAAAAAACTTGCAAAATTCCTGTTGTAATCCCGAAAGGCCTCGCTATTCTTGGCGGCTCAAGGAAACTACTCAGCAATCCAAACAATGAAAAAACTGTTATCAACGATCGTTCTTCTCGCAGTGTCGGCCGGCTTGGCCACCGCAGGAGATTATTACTCGAAAGCTCCCGTCTCTAAGGGACCTGTCGTGACTCCTCCTCCAATTTGCCCATGCTTCGACCCCGGTGTTGAGCTGAGCCTCTTTGGCGCAGGCATCTTTCCAGATGCTGGTGATGAAGATGAACTCGGTGGTGGTGTCGGCGTCGGCATGTTCTTCACCGAGAATCTCGGCATCAACGTTAGCTACCACGCTTTCAACACGGATCCCAGCGTTGAGCATTACGGCACCGCCGATCTTGTTCTTCGTTTCCCGATCCACGAACTCTGCATCGCTCCTTACGTCTTCGGCGGCGGCGGCGTTGTGACCAACGGCACGACCGAAGGTCTCTACCGTGCAGGCGGTGGTATTGACATCCGCATGGACTCCATGGGTTGTGTTGGCCTCTTCGTTGACGGCGCATACAACTGGGTGGACGGCGACGACCACGATGACGCTGTCATCGCTCGCGTCGGTTTCAAAATCCCTTTCTAACCGTTAGTTAGAATCAAAACATTTGAAAAGCCGGATCGGTTCGCCGATCCGGCTTTTTCTTTGTACAATTTTGTCGGGGCACTTGGCGAACTTCCTGTCGAAAGACCAGCTACCGTACACGCTTTCGCTACATCTGATGTCCCTCGCACACGCTGAATGCGATCGACCGCCGGGGAACAGTAGCCCGTCCGGCGCGAATCACGTCGATTCTCGATAGGACCCATCGGCCGACGACCATTTAATTGGATGGTAGACCGAGACGAGAGCAGCTGACCTGATCAGGAGGCGGCTTGCCCTCTCCTTTGTCAGCATTCGGTCATGGATCGGCAGCGACGTGAGCCACAATGACTCCAAGAGACATTGTGACACAAAAGGCATCGTATTTTGCGCCAGAATGGCGCGATTATCTACCCCAAAGAGATGGCAAAGGCGCTCAGGTGATCGCCTTCTAGCTTAGTGTTAGATAGTTACATATTATTCACAGTGCTTGGCACACTATCTGCGCTTAGTGCGGCAAGAATCAAGA
>JBBKXR010000153.1:0-25454 GCA_037969585.1 Verrucomicrobiales bacterium | reverse complement strand
AATGCGAGCCAGTATGTGATCGGCCGTGGATTGATTGTCCAAGAAATGGAGCGATCGAAGAAATTTAGTGGGATCTTCTTCTTTCCAAATGCTGCCCCCTAGAAAGTTTATATTAGTCGCTTGGGCATCACGGTTTCTAATCATCATGCGTTGAGATGCCGATCGTTGCCCAGAGGTCATAGCACCAGCCACGTCGAAGTGATCGGCCAAAGTGGCAATTCGTCCGTCCCAGTAGAAGTTCGCGCCAATTCCCAATGCCTCTGCTCCCCATGGATCATTTGGATCAAGTTGGAGAGCAAACATTGCCCACGCTCCGTCCGCTCTTTCACCATCGAAAAATCGCAACGCGAGCGCACATTCCCTTCGCACCTGTGGGTTCGGATCGTTGGCAAGTGCTTCAATGGCATCGAGAATTTGGGCTTGGGCACCCGCCATCGGGTGACGGATAGTCCGCAGCGCGGCGATGCGAATATTGGAATTGGGATCCTCCAAGACTGAGAATGCCTGATTCACATCGATCCATCCGGCAGTCCAAAGGTATCTGGCACGATGCCTGGGATTGGCGTCGCTTTTGAAGGCGGCCATCAGCGCAGGAACGGCGCCGTTGAGGATTTGCCGGGCGTTGTCGTCACCGTGGAAGCGGACCGATTCGTTGGGATTTCGCAGCAATTCGACAATGCCTTCGCCAGTTTGATCTCTGAGATCCAAGTTCGGCGGTAGATAGCTATGGGCGGCTTGGTTGTTCTTCGCAATCACCCGAAAGATCCGGCCTTTCTCGATATCACCCATGCCATGCCCGCCGACACCTGGATCGTACCAATCTGCCACAAACAGCGAGCCGTCCGGCGCGACGCAGACGTCGCTGGGGCGGAACCAGCGGTCTTCGGTGGAACTGATCAGGTCGACGGTTTCGGTGACTTTGTAGCCGGCGCCGTCGGGTTCGGTGATGTAGCTGCGCACAACATTCGGACCGGCGTCGCAGTGGATCATTTGGCCGTGGAAAATCTCCGGCAGCAGGTCGCCTTCATAGACGACCAGTCCGGTGGGTGATCCTGCGCCGGTGATCAGTAAATTGGGCACGACACCGGGATCGTTCTGATGCCAGTGGCGCTCGGGGATTTCCTCCGACATACCGATGCGCGGTTCGCGCCAGCCAGCACCGGTGATTTCGTCTTTGTAACCGAAATTGCCGTATTCCATGACGTAGTTGATGCGTACCGCCTTGTTGCCATCGTCGTCATTGTCGCTTTGCCAGACGGTGCCGAATGAATCGACGGCGACCTCCCAGTTGTTGCGGAAATTCCACGCCAGCAGTTCGACATTTTTGCCATCTAGATCGCAGCGGAACACCATGCCTTCCTGGTAGGGGCGGTTGTTCTCGTTGGTGCACTTTATGCCGTTGATATCGGTGATCAGATTGCCTTCGGGATCGCAGAGGCGTTTGCCGGCGTTGCCGAAGTTAAAATACAGCCGTCCGTCGGGGCCGAAATGAAAGGCGTGAATGCCGTGGTCGTGTTGTGCGCCGCCGATGTTTGTGAACATGACCTTTTTGCTGTCCTTGTCCGCGACCAGATCGCCGTCGCGATCGAACAGGGAAAACACTTCGTCGCCGCAACTGATGATCACGCGGTCACCGAGCACGCAGATGCCGTGCGCGGAGTCCACGTCGTGGCCCTCATAGAAAACGGTTTTCTTGTCAGCCTGAGCATCGCCGTCGGTGTCCTCAAGCACAAGGATCTGATCGCCCGCTCCGCCGGGACGCTTGCCCATGTTGCGGCGGTAGTTGACGACATCGCAGACCCAGACGCGCCCTCGGGCGTCGATGTCGATAGAGCTGGGCGAGGTGATCATCGGCTCGCTGGCAAAAAGCTGCACGTCGAGATCGGGATGAATCTCGAGCGAGGCGATTGCCTGGTCGGCATCGCGACCCGGATCGCCGGATTTTTTCACGTCGGCGTCGGCGGCGTGGCCGTGCGGCATCGCGAGTAGTGTGATGATGATGAGGCGTTTCATAGCGGTGAGAGGTAGTTCCGAGCGTCAGCGAGTGGCCGTTGCGTTGGCGAACGTTGGGAACCCGAGTTCGGACCGGCTGACGGAAAAGAGTTTGGGAACTCGTTTTACTTACTTCGCCAGCTCGACGCAGATCAGTTCACGGTCGTTTCGGGCGAAAACCTGAGTGCCGGCGAAGGCGGGGTGAGACCAGAGCACGGTGCCTTCGGGGCGCTGCTTGAGTTCGGTGGTGGGTTCGATGATTTTGATGCGATCGATTTCCTCGTAGCCCTGCGGAGTCAGATTGGCGACGACGAGTTCGCCGCGTTCATTGAGCATCCAGGTGCGATTGTCGCTGGTGTTGCGCACCATAAAGGCGGTTCCCCAGCGTCCTTGGGGAACGGCTTCGAGGTTCTCCCAGGCACGGTCGCCAGTCGCGAGGTCGAGGCAGCGCATCTGGCCATAGCTGTCGATACCGTAGACGTGGTCTTCAAAAATGTAGGGCGGACTAATCATCGAATGCAGGGCGTCGGTGCGGCGTTCGCTGGTGCCCTGACGGTGCCACAATTCGCGGGCGGCGACTTTGTCCTGATCGAGTTCGATGAGGCGCGAACCGTCGTAGAACACGGAGAGAAACATCTTAGTACCGTCTTCGCTGAGTGCGGGGCCGGGCACGTTGATGGGCATTTTGGTAGGACGAGTGGGGATTTCCCAAAGTACCTTGCCGCTTGCGGCTTCCATGCCGGCAATGCGAAATCCGGTCCAGATGACCAGAACACGTTGCCCGGCCTGCTCGATCACGATGGGGGCGACGTATGAAGCCTTGTCGTCAAAGGCGCGCCATACTTCTTTGCCGGTGTCTTTGTGGAATGCGATGACGCAGGCGCCGTCTTCCACGGCGCCGATTTGCATGACGACGACGTCGCCCTCGACCAGTGGCGAGTTGGTCAGGCCCCAGATCGGCATGTCGATTTCAAACTCGGTTCCGAGATCGTGCGCCCAGATGACGTCGCCGGTTTTGGCATCGAGACAATGCAGGTGGCCCATGGTGCCGAGTGCCCAGGTCTTGCCATCGCGAACCGTGACGCTGGCGCGCGGGCCGTAAGCGTAGCCAACGTCTTGGTAAACACATTCGTATTGATGCGCCCAACGCTGTTTGCCGGTGGCGCGGTCGACGCAGACGATGCGTTCGACTTGTAGCGAAGAATCCGCCGGTCCGCGATCCATGACATAAACCGAATCACCGGCGACGGTCGGTCCGCTGTAGCCGGCGCCGACGGGGCTTGACCAGAGGCGGGTGGGTTTTTTCTTTGCGAATGATTCCGGTAAGCCTTGTGCGTCCCATAAGCCAGCGCGATCGGGGCCGCGATACTCTGGCCAGTCGGTGGCTTGGGCGATCGACGAAGTGGCGAATATCAGGAGGCAAAGGAAGGGCAGGCGCATACGGGGAGTTTGGAGAGTGAAAGGCAGCTTGGTCAAGGGGCGAAGTCGCTCTGACTGCGAGTCTCGCCCACTGAGGACCGCCGAGACGGCGGTATCACACTTTCGTCCAGTCGGGACCGCTGGGCTTGTGCGCCAAAGCTTTGGCGAAGGAGGAACGGCGGTATGACGTTCGCGTTCAGCGGGAAAGACAGCGGCAAAAATCCTCTGGTGATTGGGCGGGTCTGTCTTTACATTCAGCGGTTCAGTTTTTCTGCAGTCAGCTATGTCCAAAAATCTCAGCGCACTTTCGTTTCGCAAAGGTATCGATCAGAACATCTTCGAAAAGATGGTCACGGCGGCGGAGGAGTCGGGAACTGCGGAGACGCCACAGCAAATCGAGGAGATCGCGCAACAGCATCTGGTCGGCGACGCAATTTCGCTCGGCGCGGTTTCGTTTTACGATTTTCTGAAGAAGGAAAATGAGGGCAAGAAGGTGTTTATTTGCAACGGATCTGCCTGTCTGTGTGCGGGCACTCAAGGGCCCCTGAAAGAGCGGTTGGAGTCGCATTTTCCGGCGGAAGAGATCGGTCACATTTGCTGTCTGGGCCGCTGCCACGAGAACGGAGCATTTCAGTATGGTGATAAAAATTACTCGGCGAAGTCTGACGACGAGCTGACGACGCTATTTGAGAAAGGTGAGGGTGACGCGACGGACCGCTATCATGTCGGTTCGAATATGGAAACGCCGCTGCTGACGGCCGAGTTTCCCGGGATCGATGAATATTACGCACCGTTTCGCGATCTGCTGGGCACGGACCGGGAAGATCTCTTTGGCGAGCTGCGCGATTCGAAATTGCGTGGACGCGGCGGCGCGGGATTTCCGCTGAGCTTCAAGTGGAACTCCTGTCGCGAGGTTGACGCGACGCCGAAATACATCGTCTGCAATGCCGACGAGGGCGATCCGGGAGCGTACATCGACAAGTATCTGATGGAGGAGCGGCCGCATTCGGTGCTGCTCGGCATGATGGTGGCCGGCTGGTTTGTCGGCGCTGAGATCGGCGTGGTTTACGTGCGCGCGGAGTATCCGGAATCAATCCGTATCCTTGAGGAAGAGATCCGTGAACTGAAACAGGCGGGCCTATTGGGAAAAGGCATCTGCGATAGTGATTTCAATTTTGATCTGAAGGTGATCAAGGGAGCCGGCGCCTACATTTGTGGCGAGGAGACGGCGCTGTTGGCATCGTTGGAGGGGCAGCGCCCCGAGGTCCGGGTGCGGCCGCCGTTCCCGACTCAGGAGGGACTGTTTCGCAAGCCGACGGTGCTCAACAATGTCGAGACCTTCGCCAATGTGCACTCGATCCTGGTGTTGGGCGGCAAGGGCTACGCGGCGATCGGCACCGAAAAATCGTCGGGACCGAAACTGGTGTCACTGGATGGACATTTTAATCGACCCGGTATCTATGAGGTGGCGATGGGGACCCCGCTGACCACCGTGGTCGAAGAGCTGGCTGGCGGATTTAAGCACGACATCAAGGCGATTCAGGTGGGCGGTCCCCTGGGCGGGCTGGTGCCGGTGGAAAAAATCGGCGACCTGACGGTCGACTTCGAGTCGTTCCAAGAAGCGGGATTTTTAAAGGGACACGCCGGAATCATCAGCATTCCGCGCGATTTTCCGATGATCGAATACATCGAACATTTGTTTCAGTTCACCGCCGATGAGTCGTGCGGAAAATGCTTTCCCTGTCGCCTCGGTTCGGTGCGCGGTCAGGAACTGGCTGCCAAGGCGCGGACCGACGATGGCTACAAGATCGATCCGGAATTGATTCGTGATTTGCTCGATACGATGGAAGCGACGTCGCTATGTGCGCTGGGTGGCGGAGTGCCGCTGCCGATCAAGAATGCGCTGCAGTATTTTAAGGACGAGTTGCAGCCTTACTTCAGTGGCGACCTGACACCGGCGGCGGAACCGGTGCTGGTGCCGGATGCCTTGAAGCGTCCGAAGGAGAAGAAGAAAAAGCGTTGATCTCGGCGGTGGATTTTTCGATCGGGTAGAAAGTGTATGCCACAATCGTCCTCCAGCGATTCGTCGTCCGATATTGAAGACGACGAATTACAGCAGCAGTTGCAACAGGTCGAGCAATGGCTGACGACCGGTGAAACTGAGCAGTTAAACTTGGCGGCGGACGCGGTAGAGGGTTTGGAACAGCGCTTAGAAAATGCTGACGCCGAGGGAGAGCGAAAACTAAATCACCGGCTCGCGGTGGCGACGGCGCGCGGCCACGTGGAGCGCTTGCGGGGCGACCGTGAATCGGCGGTCGTGGCGTATGCTGGAGCGCTGAAATTGGTCGCTGCGGGAGACTACTCCACCGAAGAGCGTCTACTGCGAGAGGCAAATTTGTGGACCTGTTGCGGTCTGGCGGAACTGGCTGGGGAATCGTCGGCGGAGTGGTCGTCGGCGCTGAAGAGTTTCGACAAAGCGAATTCGCTGCGCGCCGAAATTGAATCACCGGGCAAAGAAGTTTTGTGGGGGCAGTCAGCGGCATGGATCAATCGAGGCGAGGCGCTCGAGAAGTTGGGTGGTGAGGAGAATATCCGTGAAGCAGTGGTGGCAAACCAACGGGCCGAGGAGTGCCTGGCGGATTTTGATCTTGATGTGGTGCCGGCATTTCGCAGCCGGATGGCGCTGACCTGGATGAATCGTGGTGAATTACTGGCGACGATCACCGAGCGGGGATGGGCGGATGAATCTCGTGATTGTCAGGCGGCCTACGGCAAAGCGGTGGAAATTTTGCGTAAGGGCAGTAATGCAGGTGCGGTAGAAAGTCGGCGCTTGTTGGCGGTGTGTTTGGCCAATAGCAGTCGATCGCATTTGCGCCTGGGAGATTTCGGCAAGGTCGGTGTCGACGAGGCGAGCGAGGGGCTCGAGTTGATCTTGGAAGAGCGGGCGGGCAACGAAGAAGACCCTGCTTTGCTGCATTTGGAAATGACTTTGCGGGTGACTTTGTGTCGCTCCATGGCGCTCGCGGCGGACGCTGGGACGGCAGGCGTCGATTGCGATCAAGTCACCGATGAAGTCGAGACTGCGCTCGGGGTAGCGACCGGCGCTGGAGCGCTGACCGGGGTGATCCCGGTGCCGTTGATCGCTGAACTTTTCGGTTGCGGCGCGGAGACCTATTCACGCTTTCAGCCGGAATTTCTGGCTGAATATTTGCTCGAATATCTCGATCCGGCGAGTGAGCCACCGGGAGCTCTGTGCCGCATCGAGGCTTGCCACGAAGTCGCGGTTTCGGTGTTGCGGCGTGAGATTGGTCGTTTTCAGAAGGAGAGTTTTGCGGCGGCGGGCACGGCGGAATACGATCGCCGACTCAGTTTGCTCGATGATTTTCAGCGCTGTCGTAAGCGTCTCGGCGAGGCGCGTGAGGATCTGGGGATGGAAGGCAATTAGGGCGAAACAGAAGGCAACGCCGACGAAGGGCGAAACAGAAGGCAACGCCGACGAAATGTCGTGCGACGCCGCTTCGTTTGTTTTTTACATCTCAGTCCACGGACGAAGCAGATTGTGATAAACGCCGGTCAACTGAACGGCGGGCGGTTCGGCTTCGCGGTGATCAGCCATGGTGTTGCCGACTTTTTGAATGGCCAGGTCGAGGTCAACGCGGCGGAAATTTTGGGGAGTCTGCAAGATAGGCACCGGCAGAGCGTTTATGTCGGTATGCCCGCCAATAGTTGCCGCGACAATAACTCTAACGGCTGCGGCACGCTTGAACGTACCGTCACCTTGGCTGCTCTTTGGTTGGCGCTCTGAGCTACTCAAATTCATCCGCCATGCACACAAAAAAAGGCCCGGGGCGAACCCCGGACCTTTTCGTAAGTCTTTTGGACTAATCAGGCGCTTACTTAGGAAGCGGTGATCGAGTCGACCTTCTTGTGCTCGGAAACGACTTTGACGTCTTTGCCGACGAGGTCTTCAGCTTTTACAGCTTTGCCGTCTGCACCTTTGTATTCAGTGGTAGGAGTGACTTCAAGCTTGGCTTTTTTGCCGTCAGCGAGTTTCACAACGATGGCCTTGGTGTCGGCATCGTAATCAGACAGGTTACCGGCGTCGGTAACTTTCTTGCCACAGCCGGCATAAGCGGCGCTGGCGGAAACTGCGAGGGCGGCGACGAGTGCGAGGAATTTTTTCATAGGATCTTTGTTTTGGTTGGTGACAATAGGCGTGAGCGGCAAATCGATGCCATTCACCTACCCTTAGAACACCGCATCGGAGCTTAGGGTGCAAGGACGATTTTCGATTTTTCGCGTAATTTTGTTTAGGGCAGCAGGGAAGGCGGTTATCGTGTATGTCTTTGGGATGCAATTGTTTTCAAGGAAGAATCCGATCCGTGCGCTGGTGTTTTGCCTGTTGGTGTCGTGGCAAGGACTGGCGGTCGCGCATCCGATTCCGGACGTGCCGGTTAGAACGTGGTTCAGTAGTGACGGATCGGCCCAATTTGAGGTCGAATTGGACCTGCGTTGTTTTGTCGAGGATCCGCTCAACGAGCCCTTCGTGGTGAACGCGACGCTGCAAACGATGGATGACGCTGGACGATCGGAACTGATGGCACCGGCTCTGCCATTCTTTGCCAAAACGGCAAAAATCCTGTTTGATCCGTCGACAGCGGGTGAGACCAAGCCGCAATTCATTGCTGAGTTTGGCAAGGTCGGTGGCGGTGAGCTCATTGATGCCGAAGATCCTGTCGCTGTTATGTTGCGCTGGAAGACGAAGATTCCCGAGGGTGTGACCGCGTATCGTCTCAATGCGCTCGAGAGCGGGGAACTGAGCGTGAGGTTTCTCAATCACCTTGATGGCATCGAACAAAAGCGTGTTCAGGTGCTTTTTCCCGGTGAGACGAGCAAGCCGCTCAATTTGACTAACATCGCTGCCGATGCAAAGACGGGCGCGGCTCCCGCGCGAGATGCCGAAGACGAAGCTGGTGAAACGCACGCAGAAACTGATAATGAGCACTCAGCTTCGACGGTCGCTGAAGCCTCAGCCACTTCCACCAGCGATGGGGAAGAAACGGCACAGCAGTTGGTGGAGAACGCAGAGCAGTCTTTGGAAGAGAACAATCGACAGACCTTGATCATTTCCGCAGCAATTGCGGTGGTTCTCGGCGGAATCGGCTTCGCATTGGCGAAACGTTGACATAGGGGCGTGCTCCCGATATTTTATAGACATTAGAGAATTGATGGTCGCGTGATTTTCGCGACCGCTTCAGCTGCTGCTGTCATGATCCAAGCAAAAACCGAAAACATCGCCCACATCGATGGCGTCGCTCAGACCTTCGAACAGGGGGACACCCTGCTGAATTTTATCGATCGGCAGAAGGGCCGCGGTCACGTGCCGACGCTCTGCGATGCGCCGCAACTTGAGCCGTATGGCGCCTGCCGGGTGTGTTCGGTCGAGATCGCTCAGACTGCCGATGGTCCGCGTCGGGTGGTGGCTTCGTGTCACACTCCGCTGAGTCCGGGATTACATGTTTTCACTGAATCGAAAAACGTCCGCCGTCTACGCAAGAACATCGTCGAGCTGGTGCTGACCGATCACCCGCTCGACTGTCTGACCTGTGAGGTGAACGGCAACTGCGAGTTGCAGGACGTGGCTGCCAAGGTGGGCATTCGCGGAGTCCGTTATCCGCAAGGTAAAAACCATCTCGATCGCACCAAGGATCTGAGTCATCCGTACATGACTTCGGATCTTTCGAAATGTATCAACTGCTCGCGCTGCGTGCGTGCCTGTGACGAAGTGCAGGGCCAGTTTGTACTGAGCATGCACGGTCGCGGTTTTGATGCGCGCATCATCAAGGGCATGGACGAAAGCTTTGACGAATCGGGCTGCGTCTCCTGCGGGGCGTGTTCGCAGGCCTGTCCGACCTCGGCGATCTCAGATGTATTTGCGTCGAAGGCGATCGAGGCAACCGATAGCACTCGCACTATTTGCACCTACTGCGGCGTCGGTTGCAATCTTGAGGTGGCGACCAAGGGGGGAGAAATTCTTTCGATTCAGGCACCGGTCGACGCCGTGGTGAACAATGCGCACACTTGCCTGAAGGGGCGCTATGCGTTCAAATTTTACGACCACCCCGATCGTCTGCGCACGCCGTTGATTCGCACCAACGGCCATTTTGAGGAAGCCACATGGGATGAGGCTTACGATCATATCGCCGAGAACCTGACGCGAATAAAGGCAGAGGGTGGACCGGACTCGATCGCTGGTATTTCGTCAGCGCGCTGCACCAATGAGGAGAATTACCTCATGCAGAAATTCATCCGTGCGGTCATCGGCACCAACAACATCGATTGTTGTGCGCGCGTTTGTCACTCGCCAACAGCTTGGGGCATGCAGAAGAGTTTCGGCACTGGGGCGGCGACCAACTCGGTTATCGACCTGCAGTACACCGATTGCATTTTGATCATCGGTGCCAACCCTACCCAGGGCCATCCGGTGACTGGAGCGAAGATCAAGCAGCGCTTGATGAAAGGCGTGCCCGGTATCGTTATCGATCCGCGCGAGATCGAGATCACGCCGTACGCCAAGTATCATTTGCAACTGCGCCCGGGTACGAATGTGGCGATGCTGAACATGTTCAGCTACTACATTTGGGAGGCTGGTTTGATCGACGAAAAATTTATCAGTAGTCGCTGTGAGAGCTGGGACGAATTCAAGGCCGGTCTAGAGTCGCTCGATCTCGACGAGCTGGAACGCATCACCGGTGTCGATAAAGAACTCTGTAAAGCGGCGGCGATCGAATACGCCAGCGCCGATGCAGCGATGAGTTTTCACGGCCTCGGCGTGACCGAGCATTCTCAAGGAGCTAAGACCGTGATGATGATCGCCAACCTTGCCATGATGACCGGCAACATCGGTCGTCCCGGCGTTGGAGTGAATCCTCTGCGTGGTCAAAACAATGTCCAGGGCGCCGCCGATATGGGCTGTCAGCCGCATCAGGGCGCGGGTTATTTCGACGTCACCGATCCCAAGGTGCACGAGATGTACGAGAAATTTTATGGCATGCCGATGTCTGACGAGATCGGCATGAAGATTCCGCAAATGTTCAACGCGGCACTCGACGGACGCCTCAAGGCGCTGTGGCTGATGGGCGAGGACGTAGTGCAGACCGATCCGAACTCTCAGCATGTAAAGGCAGCGATGAATGCGCTCGAGTTTCTAGTCGTGCAGGAAATTTTCATGACCGAGACCGCGCAGTTCGCCAACGTGATTCTGCCGGCAACCTCGTTCTTGGAAAAATCAGGCACTTTCACTAACGCAGAGCGTCGCGTGCAGAAGGTGAATGCCGCCGTGCCTCCGCTCGAAGGCACCCGTTCGGATGGTCAGATCATGGTCGATATCATGAATCGTATGGGCTTTGAGCAGCCCGATTATACGCCCGAGGGAATGCTCGCCGAGGTCGCCAGCGTGGTGCCGTTTTTCGCCGGAGCGACCTGGGAGAATCTAGGTGACAATGGCAAGCAATGGCCGATCAAACCGGGTGGTGAAGACACACCCTTGCTGCACATCGATGATTTCAAACGCGGTCTCGGCAAGTTCCACTTCTTCGAGTGGAAAGAGTCGGCCGAACTCGAAGAAAACAGCGAGAAATTTCCTTTCATCCTGACTACGGGTCGGCTGCTTGAGCACTACAATTGCGGCACGATGACCCGGCGCACCGGCAACAGCGATATCGTCACCAAGGATGTGCTGGCGATCAATCCGGTCGATGCCGAAAAGCGCGAGATCGAAACCGGCGACTTCGTGCGCTTGTTCTCAGCACGCGGTGAAGTCACGCTCGAAGCCTCCGTCTCCGACGAGGTCAAGCCGGGGATCCTCTACACCACCTTCCATTTCCCGGATGCGATGGTTAACAACGTCACCAGCAACGTGGTCGACGGTGACACCATGTGCCCCGAGTACAAAGTGACGGCGGCAGATATCGAAAAGATCAGTGCGCCCGTGGCCTCGGAAGCGAAGGCGGAAATGCCGAGCGAGGTGTTAGCGAAGTGATCGGCCTTCGCGCTCCTCTAACCGCGTGTGCTACCGCCGGGCTCTACCCACTTTCCGCTCTCCATGTTTTTTGATCCTGACTTCGCTTCGAAGATCACTTTACCGTCCTTTACGAGTCTGACTTCGATTCCTTCGAGGTCGTCGCGCTTTTCGTCCTTGGAGCCATCTGCGTAGTACCAGCCGGGAGCCAACTCGCTTTCGTTGATCGGCACCGTTTCGGTCACCATTTCAATTTCCTTGAGGTAACCAATTTTGCCGATCTCGGATTTGCCGGCACGAATGAGGTTCTGCCGGTTGGAGACCATTCCCTGGTGTTGGTCGCGAGCTTCGCGAGCATTGGCGCGCGCAGTTTTTACCAGATTGTATTGTAGTTCAATGCCGCTGATCTCAGCGCCATCGATTCCTGCCTTTGAGCGGTTTTCGATCTTCACTTTGTAGCGCCAATCTTCATAGACTACGACAGTGCTCCCTTCCGATCGTTTATTTCGCTTCGTCCGATCCCGGGTGAAATTGACTTTGAAGTCGTAGCTGTATTCGACGGGATGAAGTTCTCGCCATTTGGAAATGTATTCCTGATCGTCTTTTGAGAAAAAATTGATGCCACCGGTAATTTCGCGGGCATCAGCCAACTTTAACGTGACATCTTTCTCGGTGGCAGACAGGATCGATGCGCTGATCTTGGCTCCAGCTGAGTTGGTAAACTCTCGCGTCTCCTGCGCGTGCAGGCCGTGACAGAGGAAGAAAAAAGCTGAGGCGAGGACCCCCAGACGACCGATCGTTGTGCACTTTTTCATGGTGTTCTAGCTGGGTAGTTAGTAATCCGGAAACCACACCATAAGAGAGTAGAAGCGTCAACGGCGAGTTAGCAGTAAGGGTATGCCTTAGGGAGTTCGGCCCCTTGTAGATCGCTGCACTGGAGTTCCTGGGGCGGCGGCTTGGAGTGAATCTAGCAGCTCTGCATTTTGACTTGGGATGCGACGCTATATCAGGCTACAATTGACGCTACGACAC
This sequence comes from Verrucomicrobiales bacterium, assembly GCA_037969585.1. Taxonomy (GTDB): domain Bacteria; phylum Verrucomicrobiota; class Verrucomicrobiia; order Verrucomicrobiales; family DEV007; genus JBBKXR01. Next base: position 12,991 of record JBBKXR010000153.1, on the reverse strand, counting down.
GATGAGCTGGAGGAACTATTCAACACAAGCGAAGGCGGGCCCAGGGGGGCACGGTCTCGGCGTCGTGTTAGTGTTCATCGTCATGCCGTGGTGTTGTGCGAATGCCGAGGACCGTCTGCCGACACCTGCCCCGTCGGGTGGTGTTACTCCGGCACCGACGGTCCAAACGTCATCTCGTAACGTTGGCGAGGTCGGCGACGAAAAATCTTCTTCCTCGGCTGTAAGGAATCAGTTCGAGGTGCAGGCCGACAGTCTTTCGGACCGGGCGGCTCTGGCGACGTTCGCCAAATCGGTAAACGAAGATTTCGATCGCTTGTTCGACATGAACTCGGATTGGCGCGTGCCGATACGGCTACAGCTATTTAAAGGGCTCGGAACGGAAGTGGGGAGGCAGGAGTCGCGCACGGAAATAGAGTATTTTGATGATGCGCGGGAGTTTACCATTGTCCTCGTCTTGAAGCTTCCAGAGGGCTTTTCCAATCGATGGCTTGAGCGGGAAATTGTGCGCGTATTGCTGTTGGAGCAAATGCTCTCCGGTAACCAGCCTGAGGAAACTGCCAAGGGAACTTTGAGCGTTCCGTTCTGGCTGTCGTCGGGTATGCTTGAAGCGATTACGCATCGAAGCCGGGGGCGCCCGAGTGACATCTATTCGCGCCTGGTGAGGTCCCGGCAGGTGCTGCCGATTGAACAGTTGTTGGGATCGTCGGAACAGGAGGTAGGGGATGATGCCTTATCGGCATCGGTTTTCAGAGCCTCGGCTGCGGCTTTGGTGGAGGCACTGCTGGAGCAGGAAAATGGTCAGGTAAATTTGCGCAATTGGTTGGCGGATTTGCCCTTGCAGAGGGAAAATATGACCGCCCTGTTTCGTCAGCATTTTCCGAGTTTGCGCAGCGGCGAGGCTTCGCTGTCCAAGTGGTGGGCCCTGCAGGTGGCGTCTATGGGGCAGTTGCAGGCGCTGGAGTACTACGGGGTCGCTGAGACCGAGGAGGCTCTCGATTCCGCTTTGCGGATTCAACTGCCCAGTGTCGTGCGTGGCACCGATGCGGATGCGGTGCGTGAAGGTGAAGCGGGAGTGGTTAAGCGAGTGCTGGGGTGGTTTTCCAGTGACGATGAAGCCGTGTTCACCGCGGGTCGATTGCATGACTACGAGAGATTTGTCGATCACCCCAAAGCGCCGGCTGTGCTCGAAAATTGTCGTCAGGCACTAGAGGGGGTCAGGGTGCGTTGTTTTCCGCTCTATCGTCCAATTATCGATCAGTACCAAGCTGCTGCCGAACGGTTGATGAAAGGTGACCAAGATGGAGTTGAGGAACTGCTCAAAGAAGGTGACGAACTGCGCGGGCAGATTCGCTCGGTGATGACCCGGACGAAGGATTTCATGAACTACTACGAAGCGACTCAAGTCGGCGAACGCAGTGGCGACTTCAAGGGTTACCATGAACTGCTCGATCAGATGCGTTCGCAAAAGCCGAAGCCGCGCGGCGATCGGATATCGACTCATCTCGACGAGCTCGAGCGCGAGTTCAAGTGAGCGCGCCGGTGGCCAGTCCCGCAGCTGAACTCGATTCCAACCACGCTACTATGTTATGTTGCAGGCTCTGACCGATCGCGAACGGCGAACCCTGCTGGCGATTCTAGCCGTGCTGGCGCTGGGCGCGGCAGTGAAGCTGTGGCGTTGGAAGGCTGATCAGCAGGTTGAGCCTGTGCAATCGAGTGAGATGCGAGCCATAGGCAAAAGGGCTGGCTCCCAATCCATGGAAACCGCTTTCGTTCCTTGACGTTGGCGGCAAGCTGCAGCGATGGTGAGGAGAGCATTGACTGCCTTTTTTGCTGCTCAATTCCGTTATTGCTTCCCTGCCTGCCTTTTTAACCCATGCACGAAATATCCTTCGAAGACGCGGTGCAAGTCATCTGCGAACGCGACAAGCGGCTCGACCGCGATGCATACTACTTTCTCCGTGAAGCTCTCGATGCCACGGTTAAGGCGCTGCGCAGCGACGAGACGCCGGAGCATCAGCATGTCAACGGCGGCGAATTGCTCGACGGACTGCGCGACTACGCCTTGGGAAAATTCGGCCCGATGGCGGCGACAGTGCTCGAATCGTGGGGCTTGCGAACGACCGATGATATCGGACAGATGGTGTTTAAACTGATCGAGATCGGAGCCTTCGGTCAGTCCGAAGAAGATCGTCCGGAAGATTTTGTCAATCGCTTCACCTTTGACGAGGCGTTTCGCGCGCCGTTTCGGCCGAAGGGGACACGCCGTCAAAAGCAGCGCAAACGCATCGTTCCTGCCGACACTGAATCTGAGTCGAACTCGGACTCAGAGCAGAAAACTCCTGTCCGTGGTCAGGACTCGTCTTCCTCTCCGTCCACGTCGACCAGCGACGAGCCCGAACTTCTCTGATTTTGAGCGCAGCAAACGGGGCAGCAGACGGAGCGTTGAGTTTCGCCGGAGCGGGTGGCAGCGTCCGGACTCTGGACAATGGTATCGAGTTGTTGATCTGCGAAGATCATGCGGCGCCGGTGGTCAGCTTACAGGCCTGGTGCCGGGCGGGCAGCATTCACGAGGGCGACTGGCTCGGCGGTGGACTGTCGCATTTCCTCGAGCACATGCTGTTCAAGGGCACGGATCGGCGTGACGGCAATCAGATCGCGCAGGAAGTTCAGGCGGCGGGTGGCTACATCAATGCCTACACCTCTTTTGACCGCACCGTTTATTGGATCGACGCGCCGTCGACGGGCTTCGAGGCCTGTCTCGATGTGTTGTGCGACACGGTATCCAACGCGGCGTTGCCGGCCGACGACTTCGACAAGGAACAGGAGGTGATCCGGCGTGAATTTGCGATGGGTGACGACCAGCCGGAATCGGTTCTCGGCAAGCGCCTTTTCGAGACGGCGTTCGCTATGCACCCTTGTCGCCATCCGGTGATTGGTCATCTCGATTTGTTCAACCAACTGACGCGCGATGATTTGGCGGATTACTATCATCGACAGTACACGCCGGATAATATCTTCATGGTCGTCGCCGGCGATGTCGACGCGGACCGGGTCGAGGAACTGGTCGCGGAACACTTTAAAAATTTCCATCGTCGGCGTCGAGTTCATGCTGGCGAACCCGATCCCGAGCCGCGTCAATTGGGTCGCCGCGAGAGGCACGAAAGTTTTGCGACGGAGGTAAGCCGTCTGCGCATGGCGTGGCGGGTACCCGGCGTGACGCATCCCGATCTGGCGGCGCTGGATGTATTGGCGACATTGTTAGGACACGGGCGGAGTGCGCGTTTGTATCGACGGCTGCGCGAGCAATTGGAGCTGACGCGATCGGTCGGTGCCTATGCCTACACGCCGGCCACCGACGGGCTTTTCATCATCAGTGGTGAGATGGAGCCGGAGCAACGCAAGCCTGCGCAGGAAGCGATTTTGAAATGCATCGCTGAGCTGGTTGCGGACGGAGTTTCCGAAGACGAACTCGCCAAGGCTTCGCGGATGACGCTGAGCGCGGTATTTCATTCCCTGACTACGGCACGGGGCATTGCTTCGGATTTGGCAACCAACTGGATGCTGACCCGAAATCTCGATTTCACCCACTATTACACCGAGGCGATCTCGGCAGTGACTGTGGATCAGGTGAGAGATGTTGCGGCGCGGTATCTGGTCGATGACTCACTCACCATCGTTTCACTGAATCCGGAATCGAAGGCTGTCGGTCCAGCGGTTTTGAGCGAAAGCCGTACTGGTGGAAAAGTGCATCGCGAGGTGCTCGATAACGGTTTGACCTTGTTGGTGCAGGAAGATCGGCGCACTCCGCTCGTGACCGCACACGGCACTTTTCGCGGCGGACTTTTGGCGGAAACGCCGGGCGACAACGGCATCACACGATTGTTGGCGCGACTGCTCGCTAAGGACACCGCCTCGCGCTCCGCTGAAGAGGTTGCCTCAGCGATCGAATCTGTCGGCGGCGGTCTTTCATCGGGCGGTGGCAACAACAGTCTTGGTGCGACCGCAGGTTTTATGCGTCCCGATTTTGATCTCGGTATCGAGATTCTCGCCGACGCTCTGCTCACGCCAAAATTTGTCGCCGACACGGTCGATCGCGAAAAGGTCTATCAGATCGCGGCAATCAAAGCCGAGGACGATCGGCCGATGAGTGTCGCCATGCGGCGCCTGCGTTCAGAGTTATTCGGAAATCATGCTTATGGCCTGCGCGGCAGCGGCAGCCAAAGTTCGGTCAGCGATTTATCGGGTGAGGATCTCGAAACGTTTCGGCAACGAATCGTGACCGGGAAAAATGGAGTCATCACGGTGTGCGGCGATGTCGATACTGCGCAAGTCATCGATGCAGTCAGCGCAAAATTTGGCAGTATGACTGCTGGTGAGCAGTTGTTCGCGACGCCATCTGCGGCAGCGGGCGATATCTTCAAAGCGGCTGCAGCGCCACGCATCGTCACCGATCTGCACGACAAATCGCAGGCGATACTTTTGGTCGGCTTCCCGACCAGCGCTCTTGACGCGCCCGATCAGGTGGCGCTCGAATTACTCGACGAAGCTTGCAGCGACATGGCCTCGCGGCTGTTTATCCGAATCCGCGAGGAGATGGGGTTGGCCTACTCAGTGGGTGCCAGCCGTTTGATCGGGCTCGAGCCCGGCTGCTTCATTTTTTACGTCGCCACCGCGCCAGAGAGTCTCGACGAGGTGCAGGAAGCGCTGCTTGAAGAGATCGAAGGGATCGCCAAACGCGGACTGGAAACTGATGAGTTGGAGCGAGCCCGGGCATCGTGCCTCGGCAAAGACACTATCAATCTGCAAAGCGCCAGTCAGTTGGCTGGCACTATGGCGGTCAACGAGCTGCTCGGCCTCGGTTGGGATCACCATCTCAAGGCGCCCGCAGAAATCGCTGCCGCGACTCCGGAGCATATTCAGCAAGTGGCAGAGGCGACCTTTGCCGAACAGTCGCCGATGATCGTGCGATTGACGACAGACGGTGCCACGGTTTCAAAATCCTGAGCCGTCTGAGCCGCCTGAGCAATGACTGAACTGTCATCGCTTTGGGATTGCGGGACTTGGCAGGGGCTTCTACCTTGATAGGTGGAAGTAGTGGAAAATTCAGCCCAAAAATCGACATCGGACGACTCGTCGCGAAGCGCACCGGACATCGCACTTGGCGATCTGTCGCTCGATGGTAAGCAGCCGCTGTTCATCCTCGGGCCTTGTGTGATTGAGAGTGAGGCGTTTGTCTGGAAAATGGCGCGCAGTATTGCCAAGATCGCGGCCGAGAGGGGATTTCGTTTCGTTTTTAAAGCCTCGTACGACAAGGCCAACCGCAGTTCAAGTTCATCGTATCGGGGCATGGGATGTCGCGAAGGCTGCCAGATTCTCGGCGCTATAGGCAAAGAACTCGGCGTGCCGGTGACTACCGATATTCACAGTCCGGAGGAAGCCGCGATTGCTGCGCAGTGGATCGATATTTTGCAGATACCTGCCTTCCTGTGCCGGCAAACTGACCTGATCCAGGCGGCCGCCGAAACGGGGCGGGTGGTGAACGTGAAAAAGGGACAATTTCTCGCTCCCTGGGATCTCGGCAATATCGCCGACAAACTGGTTGGCTTCGGCAACGAAAAATTCTTCTTCACCGAACGCGGCACCAGCTTCGGTTACAACAATCTCGTCGCCGACATGCGCTCGCTTTACTGGATACGGGAGCAGGGTTACCGCGTGATTTTCGACGCCACCCACTCAGTGCAACGTCCGGGTGGGCAGGGGACGACCAGTGGCGGTGACGGCGTATTGGCTCCGGTGTTGGCGCGTGCAGCGGTGGCTACCGGCTGCGACGGCATTTTCATGGAAACGCATTTTGACCCGTCACGGGCGCTGTCCGACGGACCGAATCAAGTGCCGCTCGATCAACTCGGTGATGTCGTCGCGGGCCTCGACAAGCTTCATGCGCTGGTTCATCCCAGTGCCGCAGTGACCTCGTCATGAATCTCTCCCTGCGAAATATCAGTTTGCTGATCGTCGTCATTAGTGTCGTGGCAGTAACATCGCCGGCGACCTCCGAGTCGAAGTTGGTGATCGATCTCGCTCCGAGCCCCTTAAGCGCGGTGTCGCCGGTATTGGCGCAGACGCCGACCAAAGCGGAAGCGCTGGATAAAAAATCCGCAGCAAAGGAGAAAAGTCCCGCATGGGAGACACCCGGCACCGATGACGAGGATTCCGACAGCGAAAGCCGTGAACCGACGGCAATCGGTGCTCTGTTTCCGATCGGACGAGAATTTAGCGGCGTAAAGATCCCCAGCTATTCCGGTGATATCTTGAACTCAGTGGTCACCGCGGATACGATGGTGAGAGTTGACGAAGAGCACATGGAGATGAATGCGCTGGTGATCACATTGTTTGGCGGGCCCGAAGAAGATGACACGCTCATCACCACCGAGCGTGGCGTCTACGATCTAAAGAGTGAATCGCTGACCAGTCGTAGCAAGGCCTACATCACGCGAGAAGGTCAGTTCGATATGGTCGGCGACCGAATGATTTTTAACGGCGCCACCCAGGAGGGCCGTCTGATCGGCAACGTGCAGATGAAGATTAATATTGAGACCTATAAGGTCAGTGAAAGTTCAGGAAAACCGTGATAAACTGGAATCCAAGGACCTTGCCCTTAGCGCTTGCCGCTTAGCCGAAAGTCATTTGGCCACACCCCACTCGAAAACCATGAAACACCATACGACTTGGAAAAAAAGCAAAACCGCGGCGGCGTTCGTTGCCGTGGCCGTCTTTATCGTAGGAACCGGACTGAGCAGCGCCCAGTCAGACAAGCGCGGCGGACTACTTGAGCTTCTCCGCAATCGCAATGACGATAACGCTGATGTAGTTGATCAGGCGACCCGTAAGTTTCAGGAACGCAATTCGAGTTCCGAAAGCAAACCGGCCCCGGCACCAGCAGCAGCGCCAGCGCCAGCACCGACCCGAACTCCCGTCACCGCCGAGCCCGTGGCGCGTGAGCGTACGGTTGCCGACAAGCCCAGATCGGCCCCGGTCGCGACACCTGTTGCCATCCAGGCGCCCGCTGCCGTTGCAGAACCTGTAGCTCGCCCTGTGCCAGGTGCGGCGCAAAACACCGAAGAACAAGGCACTCAACTCGCCGCCAACGATGACGCTCAGCAATCGATCGCGGCTATTGCCGATGGTGACGTGCCGTCTCCCGAAGATTTGAAGCCGAAGTTCGACAAAGCCGAGCCCGAAGCTGCGACGGGGCCGGTCATGGAGATCACTTCGGACGAGTCGATCCTGCACAATTCGCCCGAGGAAGAGCGTATGGTCGAATTCACTGGCGATGTATTTCTTGATCACCCCGGGTTCAACATGACCAGTGATCGGCTCGAAGTGTTTCTGAACGATGAGGAAGTCGACGCGGCACCAGCAAAGGATGGCGAGAACAAGCCGCCGTTCAAGCGTGCCATAGCGACTGGAGCGATGATCAAGATCGTGCGCATCAATCCCAATGGCGAGACTGAAACTGCCTTTGCCCGCCGCGCTGACTTCGATGGTATATCCGGCGATGTAGTGCTTTCCGGCGGGCCTCCCCAATTGCAGAGCGGCAAGATTCACGTCAAACCGACCGGAACCGAGGACAAGATCTACTTGCTTGCCAGTGGCACCTACAAAGTAGAAACCTCCACCGTGCCTTCAACCGGTAAGCGGGGAACGGCAAAACTTGTCATTCCGATCAGCGGCGATTCCAAAACCCAATCACCGACATTTCTTCCGACCCAACTTGACGACGTGCGCACGCAGCGATAGAGCGCGGGCGAACAGACGAGAGTCCGCTTGCAAAGTCAGGTGGACGACGACACGATGAATTGAAGGAAAGGAAGAGCTACTTTTTTCATGGAGAACACCGATAAGTTTCAGGGATCGTCCGAGACGCCGGTTCAGCCGCTTCGGCCACCGTCTTACGATCCCGAAACCGCCCAGGCGGACGCAGATGCGGAAGCGGCGGCCCGTGCCGCGCAGGTCAGCCAGCCTGCTCTGCCTGCGAAGCGTGAACGACCCGCCACTGAGCCGCAAGCCGTTCCACCGGTCGCTGAAACGCAGCCTGCAGCTGGGCCCACTGCAATGCCTAAACCCGCTGTAGATGCCTTATCGCCGGCTCAGGCCGCAGTGCAGGCGCAGAGACCAATGGCTGCCGCTCGAGTCGCCGCCAAGCCGAAATCGGTGGCGGGCTATCCGGGTGCGCAACCCAAGGTTGAGGAGAAACGTTCGCCACAATCTATCGCTGCGCCGAGGGCAGCAGGCGCCGCCGCAACACCTGCGACGGCCAAAGTCGCACCGGCAACGGCCAGGGTGGCGACAAATAATGCCGCGCCAACTGCCGCGCCAACTGCCGCGCCAACTGGCGCGCCAACTGCAGCTCCAGTTGTCGCCGCAACGGCCGCTGCGCCGTCCAAAGTGGTGACCATTGAATCCGACCAGCCTGCCATAGCGACTGAACCCACCGGGCAGCCCAGTTCCCTCCGAGCTGACGAAGTACGCCTCCTGCAGACTCGCGGACTGGTTAAAGTTTACGATGGCCGAGCCGTGGTCAAAGAGGTCGACATCCACGTGCGTCCAACAGAAATCGTCGGATTGCTCGGACCGAACGGAGCAGGCAAGACAACCACCTTCTACATGATCGTCGGTCTTGTGCCGCCGAATGGGGGTAGGGTGTTCTTTAACGACGAAGACGTCACCAACGATCCGATGTATCGCCGGGCGCGCAAGGGGATGGGGTATCTGCCCCAGGAGGAATCGATTTTCCGCAAGCTCACCGTCGAGCAGAATATCATGGCGGTGATGGAGACCTTGAACCTCTCGCGCAGTGAGCGGCGTGATCGATGTCACGCGCTGATGAAGCAGTTCGGTATCGAACACATCGGCAAGAGTTTGGCGCTGACTTGTTCCGGTGGTGAAAAACGTCGCCTTACCATCGCCCGTTCGCTGGTCACGCAGCCTAAATTGTTGATGCTCGACGAACCCTTTTCCGGCGTCGATCCGATCGCCGTGAGTGAAATTCAGGACATTATCGTCGGCTTGCGCGAGGCTGGGCTGGCGATTCTGATCACCGACCACAACGTCCGTGAAACGCTCAACATCGTCGATCGCGCCTGCCTTATCTGCGAAGGCAGAGTGCTGCGCGAAGGCACGCGAGATTTTCTTATCAACGATCCGATCAGCCGCGAACTCTACCTCGGCGATCGCTTCAGCATGTAGCTTATCTGCCTCCGGCTTTGATTCTGCGACTCTCACACTTTCCCTTGGCGATTCGCGCCGAAAATGTCATCTTTGAGGGGCGACGATCGCAACTACGATCGCCGGGATTTCCGGTCCAAGTAAACAACCCGGCCGGGGATTTCGACAAAGGTCGCCCATTTTCTGACTGAACGAACCTATCATGCAAACCACCAACACCAACCTACCCATCACAGTTACCGGCCGCCACGTGAGCATCACGGACGCGATGCGTGACTACGCGTTGAAAAAAGTTCAGGGCCTGCACCTCGATTATCCCAAGATTATCGAAGCCAAGGTCATCCTCGACGTGCAGAAGAACCGCCAGATCGCGGAAATTATTCTGTTCTGTGCCAATCACATTACTATCGAGGCTGACACGGAGACAGGCGATGTCTATTCGGCGATCGACGAAACGATCAGCAAAATCGCCCGGCGTATGCGCAAGCACAAGACGCGCTTGCTGAAATCGCATCGTCCGCGCCGTCAGGATACCATTCGCGCCCTTGAAGAGCAGGTGTATGCCGCAATCTCTGATCTTCCCGAGGACGAGGAAGTCGATCCGGTGCCGTACATCGTGCATAAGGAGAACTACCGTGTTCGCCCCTTGTATACTGACGAGGCGATCATGGAAATGGAACTGAGCGAGCGCTCGTTCATCGTGTTCGAAAATGCCAAGACCGATCAGTTGACGGTTGTGTTTCGTCGCCGAGACGGCGACTACGGCATGATCGTGCCTGATGCCGACAAGGCACCATCCTAGTCTTTTCCGATCTTCGACCACCGCTCGCCTGCATGAAAGGGGAGCGGTGGTGATTCGGGATCTATTACCTATGAGCGCGTCGAAGAAGCCCGAACGTCCGGCGTCGATTTCGGTCGGCGATTTTTTCGAGCGGCATGGCGAAGAGTTGCGGCTGAAGCTGGTCGGTAAACCTGCCGGGATGGATCGAAAAATCCTTGAGCCAACCATTAATCGGCCGGGTCTGGCGCTCTCAGGATTTTATTCTTATTTTGCGTTTAAACGTCTGCAAGTCCTTGGTAAAGCTGAGCGTTCGTTTTTAAAAAGCCTTGAAAAGGGCGCGATGAAACATCGTTTTTCCGATCTGTGTCGGCGACAGATCCCGTGTGTGATCGTCAGTCGCGGTGAGACGCTTCCGCAAGAACTGATCGAGGTCGCTAATCGTAGTGGACTGGCGGTTTTTCAGACGACGATGGTGACGATGAATTTCATTAACGCCGCCACGGTGCGCCTTGAGTGGGACTTTGCGCCTCGTACCACTGAGCACGGCTGTATGGTCGATGCGATGGGTATCGGTATCTTGATTCGCGGTGCCAGCGGCACCGGTAAAAGCGAAACCGTGTTGTCCTTAGTGCGTCGCGGGGCCAGCCTGGTCGCCGATGATATGGTCCACGTGCGCAACATTGAGGGTCGCGAGCTGATCGGCACGCCGATGGAGTTAGGCCGCAGTCACATGGAAGTGCGCGGATTGGGCATCGTCAATGTGCCGGCGCTGTTCGGCATTGGCTCGATTCGGACCGAAAAGCGGCTCGATCTGGTGGTGACGCTGCGCAAAGCGGAGGATATGAATGAGGTCGATCGAATCGGTCTGGATCGAAAATATTACCCGCTGCTGGGCATCAAAGTGCCGCTGGTGGAGCTACCCGTGGCGCCGGGACGAGACATCGCCCAGCTAGTCGAAGTGGCGGCTCTGGATCAAAAACTCAAGGCGCTGGGCCACGACTCAGCTATAGAATTTAACAAGAAACTATTGAAAATGATGCGTGAGCGTCGAAAATCGACCGTCTGAGGCCGGCCTCACTCGTTTTTTATAAGTGGTGCAGCAAAGCGCCTTTCGCCTACACTCAAGCTTCTGATTATCAATGCCTAGCATGGAAAGAAATCTGACAATCGTGAACAAGGAAGGGCTGCACGCCCGTCCAGCGGCGATGTTTGTGAAAACCTCGAATCGCTTCGCTTGCGATGTGTGGGTGAGCAAAGATGGCGAACAGGTCAACGGCAAGAGTATCATGGGTGTGATGATGCTGGCCGCTGAACACGGATCTGTGATTGAGGTCACCGCTGAAGGCGACGAAGCCGAAGCGGCTCTGGATGCTTTGCAGGAATTGGTCGACAGCGGTTTTGCGACGCCGAGCACTTGATGCCAACCGGATAGATTTCCCGGTAAAATGATTGGTATAACACGCAAGGCGACGCGTGGGGCGTTCCCTGGATGTCAGGATACGCCTCGGAATTGGCATCGACCGACGGTCGATTGTAGTTCATGCTGGCGCAGTTGCCGCGTTGGATCTCCATTTATATGATGGGCTCGCCCGGTAACAGGTTTTGCCAGCCGATACCGGCAGACTTTTGATGAACGACTCCAGTTCCAACGAACAACGCATTTTCCAAGGCGTCGGCGTGTCGCCGGGGATCGCTCGCGCTTCGGTGGTGATTCAGGACGAGCGGTTCGTTGCGCCAGCGATGCGCCAAGTGGTTGAAGCAGCGGTCGAGGCAGAGTTGGAGATTTTGAATGTAGCGCTTGGTTTAACCCGGGCTGAGTTGGCTGAGATGCGCGATCGGTTGGAAGGGGAGATCGGGTCAGAGAATGCCAGTTTGTTCGAAGCTCACCTGATGCTGCTCGACGATGCAGCGGTGCTCGACGAGGTTCGACGGCGCGTGAAAGAGGAACACGAATCGGCTGATCGTGTGTATTTTGAAGTGATCCAGCGTTACGTCAATACGCTACGGGAAATCGCTGATCCGTATCTAAGGGAGCGGGCCGTCGATATCGAAGATGTGGCACGGCGCGTGTTGCGCAATCTGAGTGCTGCCCGGAGCATGGGCGGAGCGTTAGCCGGTGCTGCAGGAGATGGCCCTGAAGGCGGTGCTGGAAAAAACGGCGCCGCCGAATCTGGCGGGCTTCGGGTACTGGTCGCCCACGATCTGACACCGTCCGATACAGCGACGATGAATCGCGGTGAGGTAAAAGGCTTCGCTACTGAGATGGGCAGTCCAACATCGCACACGGCGATTTTGTCGCGCTCGTTGGGGATTCCGGCAGTGGTCGGAGTACACGGCCTGTTGGATGAATTGAACAATGGCGACGACTTGCTGATCGACGGCTACAGCGGCCAGGTCATTCTCTCGCCGAACGAGCAAACGCTCTACGAGTATGATCAGTTGGTGTTGGAAAAGGACGCGCTGCGGGATGAATTGCAGGCGTTGGCAGAGTCGGATACCAAGACCTCCGACGGACGCCGAATTACTTTGTCGGCAAACATTGAATTTCTTCACGAGACCGATGAGATCATGGCCAAGGGGGCCGAAGGGGTTGGTCTGTATCGGACGGAATTTTTCTACGTCAGCGAAATTGAGATGCGCAGCGAGGAGCGGCAGGCTGAGATTTACTCAAAGGTCGCGGTGGCGGTTGCGCCGCACGAAGTCATCATTCGCACGCTTGATGTCGGCGGCGACAAGTTGATGCCGGAACTGCATCGCGATCCGGAGCCTAATCCTTTCCTGGGATGGCGGGGGATTCGAGTGTCGCTGGCTGAGCCGGCGTTGTTCAAGGATCAGTTGCGGGCCATTCTGCGTGCCAGCGCTTTAGGGCGGGTGGGCATCATGTATCCATTCATTTCGTCGGTCGGCGAGGTGATTGAGGCGAATAAGTTGCTCGAGGAAGCCAAGGCGGAACTGCGTGCCCGCGAACTTGACTATGACGAGGAC
>JBBKXR010000152.1:0-4727 GCA_037969585.1 Verrucomicrobiales bacterium | reverse complement strand
TACGCAGTCACCGCACCCATCGTTTTCTCCACCTCGGAAAATTAATCCGCAGACTGAACCCCCTCCAACCCCGGCCCAAAAGCTGCATGGCTTCGGAAGGGTTGAAAAAGCAATTCCCTGCAGTAGTAGTACCGCCAGCCATCCTGGCTGAGGTCGAGCCGGCTGTGAATTTTCCCCGGCGTGTATTCGCCGTCCGCGACTTTCAGTATCGAGCGCAAGTCGAGCAGCAGACGATTTGTTTTCGTCACAGCGTCGTATTCGTACACGAACGCATTTCCTCCCGGTGACGAATGATCTCCGACTGCCGAGTAGTATTTCTCCCCCACTGCCAGTCCGTCCCCCCAATTCGACCAGACACCCGGCTCCGGCTCGTAGGTCTGGCAGTCGTAGTACACGAAATCCACCTGCGGTGCGGTTTTCGCGACTTCGATCCCCTCCAGCAAAGTTTCGCCCGGCTGCAGCAGCAGTGGCGAAGTGCCTGAATCAACCACCGCTCCGTGCTCGAGCACCGGTGGCCAGTTCAGCAAGAGCAGCGGGAGGAGGAGATTCATGTCGGCAGTTTATCGAACTCTTATGGGTCTCAATAGAACCTGTTCGCGCCACCGGCGCCGTAGAGTTCACTTCGCTCCATTCCGCAGCTGTGGTTCGGCGGCACGGAGACCTTACCAGGACTTTCCCGGGTCGGCCCAGGATGGCTTGCCTCCCGGATCGCTACTCTCGGATTGCCCGACGCTGGATATCTCGATAGAATGACCACATGAAAACGAATGCACTGTTCGTCGTCGGCTCAGCTTTGTGCCTGGTGGCGTGTGACAAGGGAGGCAGCGACAACGAAACGCAAGCCCCCTACCCCCGGATGATCCACAAGCAGTCACCGATCTGCTGGCTGCCAACAACCTCGACTCCTTCCAACCCGTTCTGAAGCAGGCCTCGCCCAGCCAGGAACCCTCCGAAGTCTGGAAATTCGAGAATGGCCAACTGCACATGACCGGCCGGGGCTGGGGCTATTTGCGCACGCTGGAAGAGCACCGCGATTTTCACATGACACTGGAGTACACCGCCCCGGAACGAGGCTAGCGCGCTCGAGATGCCGGCATTTTTTTTCACACCGTGGCTCCAGACGCCGCCTTTGAGGATTCATGGCCGAGTTCTTTCGAGGCGCAAATGGTCGAGGGTCGGGCAGGAGATCTCATTGTGATCGCCGCACTCGACCGGGAAACCGGGAAAAAGGCCGCCCACCGTTTGACCAGTGAGGCAACGGAAATCAAAATCACGGATCGCCCCAGCGATTGGCGATTTACTCCAGGAGCCGACTCCCGCGATCTGCCGCCGCCACGGCTGCAACGGGTGCGCATCTTCCGCGATCCACACGACAGCGAATGGAAGGACGAAAAAGGCTATCGCAGTCCCGACGAGATCGAACAACCGGTCGAATCGTGGTCGCAGTCGCAAGCGGCGGCGGAGAGATTCGCGGGTGCGAGTGGTCGCCAGGGCAAACACTGGTCGGTGGTGCTGGAGGCGCCAGAGGATGCGCAGCAGGATGCGTTCAAGGACGTGTCGTCGCTGGTGCGCTGGCTGGCACGGGATGACCCCTTTGGACGACGCGCCACTATTCCCGGCGCTCCTGAGCTGGGTGCCGATAGCAACTACTCAGGGGCGTATTCGTCGCGTAGCCACTGTTCCGGCGTAAGATGAAACTCGTCGTCCCAGTGAAAATAGTGATGGGGCGCTTGGTTACCGATCAGAATCGAGTGAAGCGACAATGCGAAGCCTCGGAGGAACCAGTTGACCCGTGCATTCTGAAGCGTGGCCCCCGTATTACCTTTCGGTAAGCCCGTGTGAAATAGGGAATTTCGCAGATCAGAGCGAATGCTATTTAGAAGGAGTTGGCGCTTGGGCTTGCTCATTGGCAGCCGCGTTTTGTCGAGAATAGCTTTGGTTTTCTGATAAAGTCCTGCGTCCTCAACGAACACGAGCTTAAGTTTGGTCCCCAGGCTGTTGGCGATCAATTCAGCGGCGAGCAACAACAGCGCAGATTTTGCATTGACCGTCAAATTCCGGCTCTCAGCCATTGCCATGTATTGGGAAAAGGCCCCTAAATTCTTCGTTCGATAGAAGTGCATGTAGCGCCCTAAAGCTTCTCCGAAGAAGGGCTGCCACTCAATAAATCCGATTTCGCTTTGAGCCGAACAGAAGCCGCTACTCATTGGGGATGCCTTGTCGTGCAAGAGATGAAATTCGATCGGTTGGCCGCTATCGTTGAGGCGTGACCATGCCACCACATCAACACATTTGCCGCTGTAAGTCTGAAGGAATTTCGCGATCGGATATCCCCACGATTGAAGGAAATTACTTGGAGGCTGCTCGAAGGTGAGAGTGCACTCCGCAGTTACCATCGCTGTACGCTGCCCCCACCTCACCAGCCGTCTCCACCCACGATCGTCGAAGACTGCTTTCAAATTTATCTCTGTGCCCCTCACGACGGCTGATGCATCGGAGTCCACGTCGACGTTACTCAAGAATATCCTGTAGCGGCTACTCTGCTTCGGGGTGGCCTTGCGAAGAATCATTTCACCTTGAGGCGGGAGCTGAAGTTCAGGACATCGGTTGTGGCTGAAGAAGGAAACAAAATTCTTGCTCTCGAAGGACCAACGCTCGCCGCCCAATTCAAGATGACCGGTTCCGGTTCCCGTGCCTTTCATGCTGCCAATCTCAAAGTCACTTGGCTCTTGCAAAGTTAGTCGGGGAGATTCACCGCAGTGAAAGTCCAACTGAACGCCCCCGCTGTATCCGATCATTGGCAGCTCGATGATTCCTGAGCCGTGTAAATCGACCACAGAACAATCAGTTCTTTCTCTGTCCATTCGCTCCTGCGCCGCCTGCTCCAACCACATTGAGAACGACTGCCCTTCGGACCGCGCACTCCCTTGCGCTCCTTTCTTCAGTTTTGGGTCGAGAGCGACGTTGTAGCGCTTGCGAAGCTCGCTCCCAATCAATGGCCGCCCGAATTTCTTTTTCCTGCTCGGCATAAGAAAAGGATAGACCCGAGACTTTATTACACAACTAATAGATTGCCTTTAGACTGCCCTGGGGATAGTGTTGATGAACAGTGCATCAAGAGCGGTCGCCCCTAGCGGCCCGCCAACCGAGGTGACAACCCACGGTGGCACGGCAATTCAGCCGGATGCGGGAACTTCGATTCCACAAAATGTCAGACGCTGCAACTCCTCCATCGCTTCACTCTCAAACGGTTTCTTCTACCGTCAGAACTCTCTCAGCCGTCACCGGCGCTCTCGTCGCCCTGTTGGCCGCTGGAGCCTTCGCACTGTCCTTTGACGCTCTGAACCACCTCGCGCAGGAGAACGGTGTCACAGCCGGTCTGACGTGGGTGTGGCCGCTGGTGCTCGACGGAGCCATCGTGGTCTTCTCTCTGAGCGCTCTCCGCGCCAGCCTCCACCGGGAGTCTATCAGCTACCCGATGGTGCTCGTGGTGATCGCAACGGTAGCTAGCGTCCTTTTTAACGTCGCCCATGCTCCCAGCGGAATGCTCGCGCACGCGATGGCAACCGTGCCGCCAGTGTTCCTCTTCCTGTCATTCGAGCTGCTGATGCGGCAGCTTCGCTCCGAAGTTGAACGTTCTGCCAAGTTGGCCAGCCTCGAAGAGTTGTCCACCGAAACGGACAAACTAGAGTCTACCCAGCTCAGGCTGGTCAGTCAGAATGAGAGACTGACCGCTCAGCGCGACGCCCTCAAGGCTGAGGTTAAGTCGGCCAAATCCGCGTCTGTCCGCGAGTTGCTGGACAAAGCCAACGGAGCGAAGCAGGACAAGATCGCGGCACGCAGACAAAGTGTGGCAGAGCTGAACGGACAG
The DNA here is from genome assembly GCA_037969585.1 of Verrucomicrobiales bacterium. Taxonomy (GTDB): domain Bacteria; phylum Verrucomicrobiota; class Verrucomicrobiia; order Verrucomicrobiales; family DEV007; genus JBBKXR01. The sequence continues at coordinate 856 of JBBKXR010000152.1, read as the reverse complement.
GGCCTCATACCCAGCCAGATTGCGGGTGCTCTCGGAGTGTCAGCGAAGACCGTCAAGCGCGACCTAGTGGCACTGGAACTACCGAGAGAGGAGGCGGCATGATTGTCGCCGATGAAACGGACAGAGCTTACGAGCTTAAGCTGACTCGCGTGCAGGAGGTTTGTGCCAGCCACGCTATCGACTGTCCCGAAGCAGCAGCAAGCTACTGGCGGAATCACATTGAGAAACGGTGCTGGTTTCAGTCCAACAAGGAGCACCTCGTCACGCTACTCCTCAATACGCGGCACAAGATCATCGGTCACAATCTCGTCGGCATCGGCAGCCTGAACGAATGCACTGCCCATCCCCGCGACATCCTTGCGCCGGTGATCTGCGCGGCGGCCTACGCATTTCTTTTGATGCACAACCACCCCAGTGGCGACCCATCACCGAGTCAAGCAGACCGGACTCTGACCAAGCGAGTGAAGGAGGGATCAGAGCTTCTTGGAGTTCCTCTGGAAGATCATCTGATTATGGGGAACCCTGAATTTTTCAGCTTCCGTGAGATGGGGCTGATTTGATCACATTGATAAAACCGCTTCCGTTGAGCGGTCAGAAATACGCGATTTCTAGAATCGTCTGATACATGGAATTTGTCGTTTGCTTCACGATCTTCGCCTCCCTCCCATCTAGCGTATATTTACGGGTGATGTCGAAGTCCAATTTCACATCTTTCGTGACGAAGGTGTCGCCTTTGATAGTTCCGAGCCACTCTGTTCCAGTTTCAGTATCCTTTAAGGTATTCATATGCTGTGATCTTGTTTTTCGTATTATGCCACGGTGTGCGGTGATAACCAACCTTAGTTGCCGACAACAC
>JBBKXR010000151.1:0-2942 GCA_037969585.1 Verrucomicrobiales bacterium | reverse complement strand
CCCTCGGCTGCTACGGCGATTCGGCCGCGATCACTCCCGCCATCGATGCCATCGCTGCCGACGGCACGGTCTTCAAAAATGCCTTCGCCACCACAGCCAGCTGTGCCGCCAGTCGCTCGGTCGTTATGTCCGGCCTGCACAACCATCGCAACGGCATGTATGGCCATCAGCATGGCTACCATAAGTTCGCCTCGTGGCACAATGTCGTCGCTTTGGCGATGCCTCGCGTGCTCGCCAACGAGGGCTATCGCACCGGTCGGATTGGCAAGTACCACGTCGCCCCCGAGGAGGTCTATCATTTTCAGACTACCCTCAAAGGCGATGGTCGAAATGCCGTCGAAATGGCCGAAAAATCGCGCGCATTTCTCAGCGAGAAAAGCGACCAACCTTTTTTCCTCTACTTCGCCACTTCCGATCCGCATCGCGGCGGCGGCATCGACGAAAATTCGCAGCGCGAGCTCAAGCCCAACCTGTTTGGCAACAAGCCCGATGACGCAGCCTTCGAAGGAGTTGAAGAAGTATTCTACGATCCCGCTAAACTTCCGATCCCACATTTCCTGCCCGACACGCCCGAGACTCGCGAAGAACTCGCGCAATATTACCAGAGCATTTCACGCGTCGACCAGGGCGTCGCTCGCCTGGTCGAGATTCTGAAGGAAAATGATCTCTACGAGAAAACCCTGATCGTATTTACCGCTGACCACGGCATGGCCTTCGCCGGCGGAAAAACCACCGTCTACGAAGGCGGCCTGCGCGTTCCGTTCGTGGTCCGCGATCCCTACCAGGAAAGCCGCGGCGTTCAGCATGAAGGCATGATCAGTCACATCGACATCACACCGTCGTTACTCGACTTCGCAGGTGGCCTCGACCCGAAAACCAACGGCCCAAAAAAGTGGCTGAATCCCGATCAATACTGGAAGGACAAGGAATACGCTAACCAGGAAAACCGCGGCCCGAATGGCAAGGAATTCCGCAGCTACCATGGCAAGTCCTGGATCCCGATTTTGGGCAAGCCAAAAGCCAAACACTGGGACACCATTCTCGCCTCGCATACCTTTCACGAGATCCAGATGTATTACCCGATGCGTGTCATCCGCGATTCCGAATACAAACTGATCTGGAACATCGCACACGGCCTGCCCTACCCTTTCGCCTCCGATCTCTGGGCTGCATCAAGCTGGCAGGCGCAGGTGCAAAAATCAATGGACGCTCCCTACGGTCAGAAAACCGTTGGCGAATACATTCACCGTCCCGCATTTGAGTTTTTCAAAATCAGCGAAGACCCCAACGAGTCCAAAAATCTCGCCAGCGATCCCGCCTACGCCGAAGTTCTCGAAAAATACAAACAACTCCTCAAAGCACAGCAGAAGAAGTTTCAGGATCCGTGGATCATGAAATGGGAATACGAGTGAGTTGAGACTACTTCAGCGAAATCTCGATACGGTGGGCCCCTTTGATCTCCCACTTGCCGCTTTTGCGCGCCACCCTCACGAAGGTCTCGCTCGAGGTCGCGCGCAACACTTGCACGCCCCGCTTCACCGCCGGCCAGCCGCTGAGCAAAATCACATCTTCGGCGATGTCGTAGCTGGCCTTCTCGCAGTGCACTAAAATCCACGTCTCGCTGCCCTCAGGTCGCACTCGAATCAATACGCCTCCGGACGCCGCGAGCCCTTTCAATTGACCACTCGTAGCGTCCAACTCCGGTGCCAGCTTCGACGCCGATACCTCGAGCTTTTCCGAAAGCTTCAACGACGTCGCCCCTTCGGCGAGCGTGAAGTTGCGGTGTGGTGGAGATTCCCCGTCTGCTGCCGATGCACAGAAAAAGACGCCCCCAACACACAGCGTAAATAAGAAAGAAGTTCGCCAGTTCATCATTTCGGCTACAGAACGAATTAAAGAAAAGCGTCGCACGTCACTCCCCCGACTCCACCGATTTTCGCATCAGCTTTGTCACTGCCGCCTCCCTCTCTGCGGCCTTATCGGCAGCCCTTGACCATTCCCTACGATCCCGCTTCGTCGGCCGACCGGCACCGCCATCACGCTTCGGTACCGATGCGATCTTGTCGAGCCGCCGCTGGGCCGCCTCCTGATAAACTTCCGGCGGCGTCAGGTCTTCCAGGTAGTCGTCGATCAACTTGGCACCAATCCTTTTGCTCAACGCATCTCGCACCACCATAGTTTTCGTCAGTCCCGCCTTGCTGACCTCGAGGCGATCGCCAGCACGAACCAACTTGGCAGGCTTCGCCGGCTTGCCATTGATGCGCACCTTTCCTCCCCGACAAGCCGTCGCCGCCTGACTTCGGGTTTTGTAAAGGCGCACCGCCCAAAGCCAGAGATCGACTCTCGCCTCAGCCACGCCGTCTACTTTTCCAGTCTCACCCATACCTTACTTCACCCGCAACCCAATCGGTTTGCAATACCAGCTACGAGAAATATTGCTATAACCAACAGAAGTTTCGCGAGTGAAGAAAATTAAGATAATTTAAAGAAATTTCTTGCATTTATTTCATTTTCTATAATTATGAGAAAGGAAATCGCCTCTGATACAACGTCCGACCGCCAAAACCAACGCTCCCAATGAAAAAACTTATCGCCGTCGTCAATGATCTCGAAAGCTCAGGGAAAACCTCCTTGGCTAGCGTCCTTAAACACACCTACACCGAAGCCGGCTACGACACGCTGCTCGTCAGCACCGACGAGGCCGACGTCGAGGACAATCTTACCGCTGAGTTCTGGGACTTCGAAGATGAGGTCGATCTTTCAATGCTCATCGGTGCACTCGACAATCACGACACCGTCATCATCGACATTGCCAGCGGATCCGCCCGCGTCTGGGCAGACTTCTGCGAAGAAAACGAACTCGACACTGTCCTTTCTGAGATCGATGCCGAGATGTCGATTGTCCTGCCCGTCCATCCCAGCGAGCGCAACCTGAACGAAGT
>JBBKXR010000150.1:0-10533 GCA_037969585.1 Verrucomicrobiales bacterium | reverse complement strand
GACCATAACGGTCATACGCAGCACGCTTCTGATCGTCCATCAGGACTTCGTAAGCTTCGCCGAGTTCCTTGAACCGATCTTCCGCCGACGGATCGTCCGGATTTTTGTCCGGATGATATTTCACCGCGAGCTTGCGGTAGGACTTCTTGAGATCGCCGGACTCAACCGTGCGAGTAACCTCAAGGATTTCGTAGTAGTCGCGCTTAGACATCGATCAGCTAGCTTCCTCCGAATCGGTCGCAGCTTGGTCGCCTTCGCCGTTGTCCGGCCCTTTCGATACGATCACATTGGCAGCGCGCAACAGACGCTCCGCCATACGAAAACCGCGGCGTAACTCGGCGATGACGTGACCTTCCTCGACGTCGTCATTGAACTGTTGCTCGACCGCTTCGTGACAGGTCGGGTCAAATGCTTTGCCGATGGAATCAATCGCGACCACCCCGTGGTCACGCAGGAAGTCCTGCGTCTGGGAGTGCACCATGTTCATACCCTGATAGATCATCGACTCCTCGGACTCCATCTTGGCAGCCTTCAGGCCCATCTCAAAATTGTCGAGCACCGGCAGCAGCTCCTCGATCAGTCGCGCATTGGCATACTGAATAGCCTCGCCGCGCTCGCGGGTCATGCGTTTACGGAAGTTTTCCAACTCGGCCTGGGTGCGCATCGCCCGGTCACGCCATTCGGCGGCCTCCTGTTGGGCTTTCTCCAGAGGATCGAGAATCTCTTCCTCCTCCGCGGCAGCTTCTTGCCCATCGCCGTCAGCCGCAGCCGCAGCCGCAGCCTCGACGTCTTCGGCCTCATGGCCCTCACTACCTTCCGGCAGTTCGTCCACTTCGTTTGGGTCTACGTTTGTGCTATGCAAATCTTCGCTCATATCGACTGATAAATTTCATGGTCCGGGCATCGATCGCGCTCGATTCTGCAGCGCCGGCTTGGGAGCGCGGAATATTCAACGCTTTTCAATGGCAATCAAGGTGATGTCGTCATTTTGCACGCGATCACCCGTATGCTCGCTCAGGCGTTGCTGCACCGCGTCTACCACTGCCTGAGCTCCGTCCGCTGCCGCCGATGCCAGCGGTTCGTAGAGAGCCTCACGACCGAATTCGACGCCGTCCTTCCCACCCGGTGCCTCGGTGACACCGTCTGTGTAGAGCAAAAGCACGTCGCCGGGATGCATCTCAATTTTTATATTTTTGGTCACCCTATCGAAAACGTTGCCTTCGTCGATCCCGACGGCAATGCCCGGCGGAGTATAGACTTCGATCTCACCAGTCGCTTTCGAGTAGAGCAGAGGCGGCTCGTGTCCGCCACGCGCCAGAACGATCTGATTCGAACCGCGCTCGAGAATCAGGTAGAGCATCGAGATAAACATGTCTTCGCGGATGTCGGGAAAGATCGACCGATTGACCGCGTAGAGCACTTCTGCCGCTGAATCCGTTTCGGTTGCGTTGGCGCGCAACACACTGCGGCACATCGCCATGATCAGCGAAGCCGGGATGCCCTTGCCGCACACGTCACCGATCGCCACGCCGAAGTGATCGTCATCGATCGGCACATAGTCGTAGTAGTCACCACTGACCAGTCGCGCCGCCTTGTAAAAGGCCGCTACCCGATAATCACTCAAGCCCGGCGGGTCTTTCGGTAAAAGAATGCGCTGAATCTCACTCGCCGTTTTCAGCTCGTCCTCCAGGCGACGCTTGTCGTTGGCCTCGGCATGGATGATCGCACTGCCCAGAGCGAACGACGACTGCTCAGCGATGGTCGCGAACACGTCGAAATCGTTGGGCGAAAAATCGAGCACTCCGGCCTCGATTTTTTTCGAGACCGCCAGCACTCCGACCTCCTTCTGCCCGTAAACCAATGGCGCCACCAACACCGCAAGATTTTCCTGCAGGGGATTCGGTTCGCCATCGAAAGTTTCGTGACTGAGCAAATCCGGCGCGTGAATCGGCAGATGATCGCGCAATGCCCTGCCAATGATGCCTTCGCCCGGAGTCACGGTCGCCAGGCGTAAATAGCTACGCAGATTCTTCGCGTCGCGTCGCGTCGAGGAACGCTTAACCACGTCCGCCGGCAGTGACACCAACGGCGGATTGGTCCGAGTCAGGAATATCGGCACCAGTTCCTTACCGGATATATCGAGCAGATAGAGCGCGCCCGCTTCGGCGCCGACCACACGCGCGACGCCCTCGACGATGTAACGATGCATCGCCGCCGGCGAACTGTCCTCCTGCAACGCCTCGCCGAGACCGTGCAGAAAGTCGAACATGCGGTGCTCCTCGACTTCGATCTCGTCGCGTTCACGCGCCACGCGCAAGAGTCGTGTTCGCTGCCGGATATATATCGCCGCAAACACGGCACCACCAAGCACCAACAGAAAAGAATAAATAAAATGACTCATGCGAAGCAGTCGCCGCGATCCGGAGATCGATGCGATCGGCCAAATCGACACTCACTCAATCATCCTCACCGTCGAGTTCCTGACGCAAAAAGTCCAGCACATCACGAAACTGTGAAATGTTTGCCTCATTCGCCTCCACCAACGCCTCGTGCGCCTCCATCACCAACTCGGCATGTTCGCGCTTGCTCATCTTGATCGGCGCCAGCGGTTTAGTCAGATTCTGCCCGACCTGGATTCGCTCCTCTTTCCACGCAGAGCCGTCGTCGTCGACAGACATCAGACAATCGAGGCCGAGATGCGCCAGCGTTTCGCGAGTCCGACCCGTTGCATTGATAATCTCCAAGGCGCCTGCCGGTTCCCCGGCCGCCAAAGCCAGAGCCAACGCCGCCATGGTCCCCATGAACGTTGAATCCAAAGCCTCGCAATTTTCCAAATCGACAACAAAGCGAGTTTGCCCCTTGCGACGCGCCAGCTCGGTAAAGCTTTTCAACCGCGCACTGTTACGCGACGAACCTTTTCCCTCAACCCGGATCCAGGCGACATTGCCAAAGCAGCCGACCAGGATGGTTCCGCCTGAGCTATCGGGTTTCATTTCAGACTATCCGCTCGAACGCCGCAGCAGCAACGTACAAATGCCCTTCAGCCGCCAAGCTTTGGCTGCCAAGTTTCCCGCCTACAGAATTGACTGCAAGCGCCTTACAAGTGCCGTCGACGTCCTCGTCAGCGTCACCTCGTCGTCTATCAAAACAGCAACTCTCGACAGCAAACTGCCTGAGTTCTGTTCCTGTCAGCCACCCGCCCATGGTCGAGCCCAGTTCGATCACTTACTTCCAGAGAAAGGACTCAAATACATCGGCCTCCTGACCGTTGACCAGCAGCACCACTCGCCAACTGGTGATCGGGCCACCTTTTTCGTAGGCATCGGCCAAGATTTCAAAATCCGAAGTGTTGCGCCAACGGACCTTGGCCGGCGTGCTCTCCAACACACTCAACTTCGCACCAGTCTTCGCCTGGCGATATTCGAGGCGGAGCTTAACGTCCGAGCCTTTCTGCACACCGCGCCAATGCACCGTGATGTAGTGGCCGTAACGCGCCTCGTAATCAGCGCTCTCGACCGCACCGTGGATGCGATGCATGTATTCAAAGCGGATCGCCGGATCTTCCGTCTCAATCCGGAGACCCGGCTTGAGATGATAATTATCAGCTTTTTTAATGTAGCCAACCGGATGTTGCTTCTTTGCCGAAGCGCAGGAACTCAACATCAACAGCGCCGCGAGCGCAAAAAACAGCGGCAGACCAAGAACTCGGGAAAAGTTGTTCATCGTATTATTGACTCGTAACAAAGGCGTGAAGCGCCACATGACAAGCCCTAATGCGCGGAATGTCGAGTCAATATCCGCGCTTTCTTTCCCGAGTTACCCTCAACCCATGCCGTCGCCCGCAGCCATCGAAGTCGTCAATCGCGGCGGACTCTACCTGCCGGAAGCCGATCTGTGGCTCGATCCGCGTCGTGCTCACGATCTCGGCTTCGTCTCACACGCCCACGCCGATCACTACGCCAACCATCGCCAAATCCTCTGCTCCCAACCCACCGGCCGCCTGATCAAGGCCCGCTTCCGACCCCGCGGCGAGATCCGCGCGGTCGCCTGGGACCAACCCATCGAGGTCGGCCCGTTTACCGCCCGAGTGCTGCCTGCCGGCCATATTCTCGGTTCAGCGCAGTTGCACCTGACCCGGCGCAGTGACGGCGCCAGCCTGCTCTACAGCGGCGATTTCAAAATGCGCCCCGGCCTTTCCAGCGAAGCCATCCAGAGCCGTCCCGCCGACACCTTGATCATGGAAACCACCTTCGGTCTGCCTCGCTATGAACTGCCGCCAACCGAAAAAGTTGTCGCCGACATGGTCGCATTCGTTCGCCAAACCCTCGACGACGGCGAAGTGCCACTGATGCTCGCCTACTCGCTCGGCAAAGCGCAGGAAATCCATCTCTCCCTCGCCCTCGCGGCGCCCGAGCTGAAGTTCATGCTCTACAAGACGGTCGCCGAAATGAGCGCCGTCTGCGCCGAACTCGGCATCGCCCCACCCGGCTACGAAAAATTCGATCCCAAAAATGCCGCCGGTCATGTCGTCATTCTGCCGCCCAACGTGCTGCGCAATGCCCCCGCGCAGAGCATCGCCAAAAAGCGCTCAGCGATGATCAGCGGCTGGGGCGCCGACCCAAGCGCCAAATACCGTTACCGCGCCGACGCCATCTTTCCGCTCTCCGATCACGCCGACTACCCCGACTTGATCCGTTACGTCGAAGAAGTGCAGCCGAAACGCGTGCTCACCCTGCACGGCTACGACCGCGAGTTCGCCGCTGATCTCAGGCGACGCGGCTGGGATGCCTGGGCGCTGCGCGGTGGTGATCAGTTGGAGTTGGAGGTTTGAGCTCGCGCACGATGAAGCCGCGTAGAAGGAGTGCCAAAGGCTATTCGTCTGCTTCCACGTAGGGATAACGCCCTTCGAACGGACTCAACTTTGTGGGATGGTAGTCAGAATAGGGCGGAGCAGGGATTGGATCGATATCCCGACCATCTACCACGAATAAAATCGTCGGGTGAATCCAATGTTGGTCCATTGATATTAGCGGTGCATAGAAAATCCCGAGCTTGTCAGAGTGTGTCTTCATTCTTCCGGTCACGGAACGATATCGATGCCAGTATCCGACTCTGGGCTGCCACTCAAACTGGTCAGCCATCATCACTCCAGCGATTCGATAGTTTCCTGATTCCAATACAATCCAACCGCCAGTCAACGAAAGTGGAATGTACGACGCGACGTAAAGAGCGACAGACAGGCCCGCCACCAAAATTGGACCTCGCCAACGTCGCACTGCGAAATGCATCCGTTATGATCGCACTCCAAGAAGAGACTGTCACGCCGCCTTCGCACCCTGCCCAGCATTCCCCGGCTTCACTTCTGGCTTTTCCTCCGCATCCTCCTTCTTCTCAACCTCATCCTCCACCGGCTTCGCCGGCGCTTCCGTCTTCTCCAGTTCCTTCAAACGCCTGACGAACTCCTCGTTATCCGGATCCAACTCGATCGCCTTGCGCATGAAAACCAACGCCGCAGGTTTATCACCGAGCTGAAACACGGTCTGCGCCAAGTGATCGTAAACGGTCGAATCGGGCTCCTCCATCAGCTTTTCCGCCTTCGTCAGTTCCTTCTTCGCCTCGGCGTAACGACCTTTCTTAAAGTAAAACCAACCCATGCTGTCGGCGATTGCACCCGAGTCATTGTTCATTCGGTAAGCCTCCGCGATCAACTCACCCGCCTCGTCGATATTGCGATCCCGCTCCAACCACATGTAGCCCAGGTAGTTGTAAAGCGTCGCGCCGAGCCACTTGTTGCGCTCGCTCTCTGGATCGTCTTCAGCCAGCAGCGCCATCGATTTTTTAAACAGCGTCTCCGCGCGATCGAAATCCTTAGTTTGCTCCGCCGCCGCGCCGAACTGAAAGTAAAACTCGGCATCGAGCCGGTCCGGATCCTCCTGAGAAAACAGCACCACCGACCTTTCAAAATGCGGCAGCGCCAGGCCGTGCTCATCGTCGACCGAGAACGAATACGCCAACTGCTGCTCCAACTCCGGCATGTCCGGGTAGTAAAAAATCGCCCGCTTGAGCACTTCCACCGCCTCGCCCGCCCGTCGCCGGTTGAGCAGCAGACTCGCCACCTGGATGTATTCTTCCGGCGTGCCCTTGGCGACCTCAAAGGCATTTTGAAAATGCTCGACCGCGCGATCGATCTTCTCCTCCAGCGCCGGCCGTAACGATGGATCTAACGCCAACTGATCCTGCAAGGACTGCGCCTGATTCAAATAAATCCGCGCCAGCCGTTTCTGCGCCGTCAGATCCTGCGGATTGATCTGCGCCAGATCGGTGAGCGTTTCGACTACCCGATCAGCATCACCGAGCGCCGCGTAGACCTCCGCCAACGAATTGCGCACACCCAGCGACTCCGGATGACGCTTGAGAATGTCGAGAAACAGATCTCGAGCTTTCTCCAACTGCCGCGACGCATGATAGAACTCCGCAACCCGCACCTCGATGGCAAGATTGTCACCGCCAAACTTTAGCGCGTTGGCATAGGCCCGGTTCAGCCGCTCGAGATTCGCCCCCTGACCCGGCACCGGCGGCCACACGCGGCTGGTGATCGATGCGATGTTCAACCAGTAGCTGGCCCGCTTCACATCGCGTTCCAGAGCACGCTGCACCACCGACTCAGCATCGGCGCGACGCCGGGCGACGATGTAGAGTTTTACCAAATGATCGTAAACCTTGGCGCTGTCCGGGAACTTTTCCTCGGCTTGTTCAGCGATCTCGATCGACTTGTCGCGCGCCGCTTCATCACCTGAATGATACATCGCCAGAAACTCCGACAGATTCAGATACGCCGCAGCCTTGCCGGGATTATCAGCCAGAAATTTTTCCAATACCTCAAGCGCCTTGTCAGTCTCCCCATTCTCCGCCAGTAGCTTGGCCACACGTATCGACAAACCCGCCTCGTTCGGCAGAATGTCGAGCACCTCGGAGAAAATCCGTGCTGCTGCCGTTTCATCGCCGCGCTGCTCCGCCGCCAGGCCGCGGGTGTATAACGCCAGCGCCCGGCTCTTCGCCTCGCCCGCCGCGCTCAGATCGAGCTTCGTCTCGCTGTCGAAATAGCGATCGACGTAAATCTCTGCATAGTCGTAGGGACTCTCTTGCGCCGTCGCAGCCGGCACCGAAATGCCCACCCAAGCCCCTGCGATCGCCAACGCGATCGTCGCGGCAGCAGCGCGAAAAGTGTGACGCGAGTACACGAAGAACCGAACCCAGCGAGCTGGGGAAATTTTCCCAACGCTGAATTCGGTTGCTCTCATGAGTTTGCCTCGACCGGAAGAACCGGCCGGGTGAGCGATCAGATAGCTAAGCTCAAGACTTGTAGCGCAACCGCTTCTTATGGCGATTTTGCTTCATGCGCTTGCGGCGCTTGTGCTTGTTGATCTTGGTTTTACGTCTCTTTTTAAGTGAGCCCATGCGTGTGGTGTCTCGGGTTTTGGTTGATAAAAGGTGAGTCTCTAAAATTTATCGAATCGCTCCGACCGAGGGTCAGGCAACGACTTTGTTCAATGGATACTCGATAATCCCCTCTGCGCCCAGTGCTTTCAAGTCCGGAATGAGGTCGCGCGCCGCCTTTTCGTCGATCACGGTCTCCACCGCCACCCAATCGTCCTGCGACAACTGAGCCACCGTCGGACGTCGCATCGAGGGCAGGCAGGCAAGCACGGCATCCAGTTGCGTGCGCGGCAGGTTCATTTTCAGGCCGACTTTGTCACGAGCGATCAGCGCCGCTTGCAGGAGCACTTGGATGCGCTCCATCTTGCCGCGTTTCCACTCGTCGGCGTAGCTGGCGCGGTTGGCGACGAACTCGGGGTAGGACTCCATCAGCGTGTCGACGATGCGCAGATTGTTGGCGCGCAGCGAAGAGCCGGTCTCGGTGATGTCGACGATGGCGTCGACCAGTTCGGGGACTTTGACTTCGGTGGCACCCCAACTGAATTCGACCGTCGCTTTGACACCGTGCTTGGCAAGATACGCCTCGACCAGCCCGGTGGCCTCGGCAGCGATGGTTTTGCCCTCCAGATCCTGAACGGTCTGAATCGGCGAATCATTCGGCACCACCAGCACCCAACGGGTCGGCTTGCTGGTCGCCTTGCTGTATTTCAAACTGCACAGCACCTCGACGTCGGCCTTGTTCTCAGCGATCCAGTCGCGGCCAGTGATCCCACAGTCAAGAAAGCCACGATCGACGTAGCGCCCGATCTCCTGCGCACGCAGTAAACGCAACTCGATCTCGGGATCGTCGATCGCCGGCCGATACGAACGCGAGGCCCCGTAAATCTCGAAGCCGGCCTTTTCAAACAGGTCAAGCGTCGGCACCGAAAGGCTGCCTTTGGGCAAACCGATCTTGAGCGTTTGTTTCGAACTGGATTCGTCGGCAGCGGACATTACGGACAACTTGGTGGAGAAAACGGTAATAAAAATTTGTGAAATCGACGCAAAAAATCGCGGGCTGACACTGTGCGCTCTTTTTCGCCGCTGTCATGCGGGATTTTTCGACCATCGAAAGTCGACGCACAGCCGAACAGTGGACACTCACCAAATTGGCCGCGCCACAAAGTGCCACCCCATCGGCCCGCCTTGGTGAACAATTTGTCTAGTTTATATAGCCTGGCATTTTATACCAGCGCTGCTCACGAGCCGTAGCTCAATGATCGCGCTCCACCAGAATCCTGCAACGAAGTCTCCGCTTGAAAGCTGGGCGACTTTCTTTAACCTAGGCGGCTTGGTGCCAGAGGCATCGGTGGATATTCCTCGATGCGAAATGGCACCCTGTGGGATCCGGGAACTGGACCTCGCTATCTTTCATCAACCGCCCAACCGACTTTTCCATGAACAACGAAATTCTCTCCAAAGCCGCCAACGAAGCGCGCGGTCTCGCCATCGATGCGATCCACGCCTGCTCGTCGGGTCACCTCGGCCTGCCCCTCGGCTCGGCCGAAATCGGAGCCGTTCTCTTCGGTGAAGCGATGCGCTTTAATCCCGACGCACCGAAATGGATCAATCGCGACCGCTTCATTCTGTCAGCGGGTCACGGCAGCATGTTCCTCTACGCTTGGCTGCACATGGCGGGCTACGACCTTTCGATCGAGGAGGTGAAAAATTTCCGCCAGCTGCACAGCAAAACGCCGGGGCACCCCGAGTTCGGCGAGACTCCGGGCGTCGAGGCGACCACTGGCCCGCTCGGTCAGGGTGTTGGCAACGCCGTCGGTTACGCGATGGCCGGCAAGATGGCGGCGGACAAATTTAACACAGCCGAGCACACCATTATCGATAACCACGTCATCGCTCTCGCTGGTGACGGCTGTCTGCAGGAAGGTGTTTCCGCTGAGGCCGCCGCCTTTGCCGCTCACGTCGGTCTCGACAACCTGATCCTGTTCTACGATTCCAACGACGTCACGCTCGACGCCATGGCGGACAAGACGCAGAGCGAAGACACCTGCGCCCGATTCGCCGCCTACGGTTGGAACGTGGTCACGGTCGATGGTCACGACCTCGATGCCGTGCACGAGGCTTTCGAAAATGCCAAGAACAGTGACAACGGCAAGCCGACGCTGATCGAGGCCAAAACACTGATCGGCAAGGGCATTCCCGAAGTCGCTGGAACCGCTGCCGGTCACGGTGAAGGCGGTGCCAAGTTCGCCGAATCGGCCCGCGCAGGCCTCGGTCTTCCGTCGGAAACTTTCTACGTCTCCGACGAAGTCAGCGCTTACTTTGCCGATCGCAAGAAATCTCAGATCGCCGACTACGCAGAGTGGCAGTCGACGTTCAGTGCCTGGAGTGACGCCAATCCTAAACTCGCCGACCAGCTCACCGCCGGACTTGCCCGTTCTGCACCGAGCGATCTTCTCGAGCAAATCCCGGTCTTTGACGAAGACTACACCGATGCCACTCGCTCGGCGGGCGGTGCGGTCATCCAGGCTTGCGCCGACGCCATGCCGCTGTTCATCAGCGGCAGCGCTGACCTCTACGGCTCGACCAAGAACTACATCAAATCGAGCGGCGACTTCAGCGCTGAAGATCGGAGTGGTCGCAATGTCTGGTACGGCATTCGTGAGCACGCCATGGGAGCGATTTCCAACGGTGTCGCCTACGACGGCATTTTCCGCCCGAGCAATGCTACCTTCGCGGTGTTCGCCGATTACCTGCGTCCGTCGATCCGTCTCGCTGCGCTTGCCAAGCTGCCGGTGGTCTACATTTTCACTCACGATTCGATCGGTGTCGGTGAAGACGGTCCGACTCACCAGCCGGTTGAGACCTGCTCGGGTCTGCGCGTCATTCCCGGACTAGACGTCATCCGTCCGGGTGATCCCGAAGAAACCGCTGGCGCCTTCGCCGCCGCGCTGCAGCGCACCGACGGTCCGACCATGTTGCTTTTGACCCGTCAGAAAATTCCGAATCAGAGTCAGGTCCCGGTCAGCGAGCGTCGCGACGGTGTGTTCCGCGGCGCCTACGTCGCCATGCGCGAAACCGCCGAACTCGATACCATTC
>JBBKXR010000149.1:0-19794 GCA_037969585.1 Verrucomicrobiales bacterium | reverse complement strand
GTTGAAGCGATGCGCCTCGGTGCTTTCGATTACCTCACCAAGCCCTTCGAACTCGCCGACCTGCAGCGCACCATGGAACTCGCGCTGCAACAGCGTGAGCGCAAACAAATCGAAGCCCTGCAGCCAAACGCCGCTATTGCTGGTTTCGAGGCGCCGGTTCCTCCGTCACAACTGATCGGCAAGAGCGAAAAAATCGATGGCATCCGTGCCATCATCGAAAAGATCGCCGACAACGATCATCCGGTGTTGCTCGAAGGTGAGTTCGGCACCGGTAAACAAGTTGTCGCCCGCAACATTCACAACAAGAGCCACCGCAGCGACGCTCCATTCAAAGTCCTGCAATGCTCCGCTCTGCCGGAAGCTTTGCTCGAAATGGAACTGTTCGGCTCCGCCACCAGTCGTGGCGAGACCATTTTCGGTCGCGCATCCGGCGGCACCGTACTGCTTGAGGAAATCGACATGCTGCCGGTACGCCTGCAGTCGATGCTGGAAAGTTATCTCGAAGAAATGGCCGGTCGCCGCATGAACGGTTCGCTGTCTGGCAACATGGACGTGCGCTTCATGGCTTCTTCGAACAAGCCGCTCGAAGACTGCGTCTCCAGCGGCGATTTCCGCGAAGACCTCTACTACAAGATCTCCGTCATTCCTCTCGACGTGCCGCCGCTGCGCAGCCGCAGAGAAGATATCCCGGTGTTAGTCGACTTTTTCCTCGAACGCTACGCCACCGCGACCCAGAGCAAAAAGCAGGAGGTCGACAAGTATGCCGCTCAGTTGCTCGAGCAGTACGGCTGGCCGGGCAATGTCGGTGAACTGCAGAACGCCATCGAGCGCGCCTGTTCATTCTCCGAAAAAGGTCGCGTCCGCCCCGTCGACCTGCCCCCCAAAGTCACGCAGAAAGTCGAAATTTCCGACGACGAAGAGGCGCAGATTAAGCATCAGCTTCCGATCGGCAATAAGCTTTCCGACTACATCAAGAAGCAGGAAAAAATGTTCATTCGCGAGACGCTCAAGTACAACGACGGCTCACGCGAAAAGACCGCCAGCATGCTTGGCGTCAGCATCGCAACCCTCTATCGCAAAATGGGCCTGAAACTGGAGCGGGACAAAATCCTCGCGAGTTGATCGTCGAGATCGTCCACCTATGCGCGCCGCGTCGCGGCGCTTCCCCCTCAACAAGGCACGCAGGCGCCGGACTTTCCC
The DNA here is from genome assembly GCA_037969585.1 of Verrucomicrobiales bacterium. Taxonomy (GTDB): domain Bacteria; phylum Verrucomicrobiota; class Verrucomicrobiia; order Verrucomicrobiales; family DEV007; genus JBBKXR01. Next base: position 18,594 of record JBBKXR010000149.1, on the reverse strand, counting down.
GAAAGGATCGTCCGGCGTTTTGCTTTTCAGAATTGACCAGCCTTGCACTCATGACAAATATACGGGAGTCTACCTGCCAATTTGGGCTTAACCCGAGAAGCCTGGAATCCGAAGCATTGATTATACCCCGTCGCCATGAGTAAAGCATTTCAAGTCGGCTACCCCTGCCCGGTTCGTAAGCAGTACGATCCCGCCCTGTTTCAACTGCGCGACAGCGTCGCTTTCAGCGAACTCGTTGTGCCCCTGCACGAGCGCGGGTTCCGTTATCAGAGCCCCGTCTGCCTTTATCCCTTTCGCGGCGCTGAAATGGGTGATGTCATCCGCGGCGCCGAGCACTATCAGTTTTTGTCGAAAGACGACTGCCTGGTCATGACCACCCGCCCGCCGCTCGACGATCTACTGGCCAACGACAAAAAGCACATCACGCCGAGTAACTGCCACCTCGAACAAGCCATCTTCGCGTCGTTGCGACCTTATTTTGAAAGTCTTTGCCGCTCCAATGTTCGCCTCAGCGAAACACTGGTCAGCGCATGGGCAAAGTCGCAGGGCACCAACGTTGCCAAGACACCGGCCCACTTTAATTTCCGTCAGAATCTCGATGCCCGGCTTTCTGCAGTAGCGTCACTGGCGGATGAGATTCCGACCAAAGACAACTATCCGGCAAGCCGTTACGACAGCATCGGTTTCTTTGTTCATCTACCCGCCATCAGCGAATACGATTGTCGGCTGATCGCCAGCTTCGGCATGGGCGGTAACGAAACCGCAGTGTGGAATCGTATCGTCTCGACTCGCCACATCGACTGGCTCGACACACCACGATTTGTCGCCGCGCGCATGGACCTCGGCAGCACACCAGATTGCCCAGTCACTCTCGACTATGCGGAGAACATCCAAGTTGAAATCCTGGTCGACCATCCGATTGCCGGCGGCGACACGAAGCCAGCCAAGAAAAAGTCTGCCTCGTGAGGGTTCGGAGATCGTAGTTCGGAATTCAGATTTCTTCCGGCTCAAGGCAGCAGTTCGAACGCCTTCAGCTCAACTTTTTCGCAAACCACCCCTGAGCGCTGCAAATCGAAAGACACGTCATCGACGGTCGGATCAACAGGCAGACGAAGGTAGCTGGCCCCGTTAAGGTAGACTGCCACCTCATTTTCGAGTCGGATCAGATCCAGAGTTACGAACTCATGATCTCCTCCCAAGCGCGCATCCGGACGATCGAGTTCCGCACGGGCATGCACGTCGAACTCAGCGAGCACCTCGATATTTCGAGACCAGGCGCTCCACGTCGCCTCCAGACCACTTGATGACATCGACAAGCGATCGTCCGTTCCATCATTGCCGCCGGCAAGGAACGCCGCCGAGACCATCCGAGCGTCATGGTACGGACGCACCGCAGGATAACGCACAGGTCGCTTGGCTGCCGACTGATCACGTTTGACGATGGACAGCCGAAGGGCACTCGGAATCGCCGCATGATCACCAGAAGTTCGCAATTTCAACCGAATCTTCAGGTGGGCATTTTTCAATGGGCGGGCGAGCCCAAAACTCTCCGATTCGAGCGAGCCGGGAGCAACCCTGGCCGAAGTCGCCGCCCCGTAAGGCATTCCGGAAAGGTCACCACTCAAATGCTGCAACTCGCCCGTAATCTCCTTCTTTTTCACCTCCACCAAAGAGCCCGGAAAAGCGGCACCGGCCTTCTGCCATGCCTGCAATCGAACGATATCGTCCGGCGTCCACGGAAAGACAGGACTGCGATGAGTCGACAAATCACTCAAAGCGTCAATCCGCCCGGTCGACGTGAGCAACGGCAAAAGCCCCGGGACAAACATAGTCGGCACGACTGCGGCGCTCTTGAAATGAGATAGAAATTTAGTTGTCTCTGCTTCGGCTCCCCCAACCTGTTGCATTTTGAACACGGCGGCAAAGTAGTCTGACAGCAAATCCGGCGAGTAGCCGTTATCAATCGCCCGGTGCCAAGCAGTCTCAGCCAGAGCGGCATCAGTCTGCCACTTCAAACAAGCCAGCACCACATCCTTGTCCCACTTGGCACTGCGATTGGTGCGCAGTTTCAGGTAGGCCAGATCAATCCGATTAAAAGGTCGGTGCACCACGCCGATCGGACCCGGCGGAACCCAGAAGGTCAGTTTGCCTTTATCCGGCGAAACTGCATAAAATTGCTGGTCACGTATCGGTCGACGGATCCACAGCGACTCTCCCCAAAGCGTCTGATTTTCGATTCGATAAATCACGTCGCCCGATTTCAAGCCTGCGTTCGCCGCCGGAGTGTCGGGCCGGACCAAAAAAACCTCAGCACCTGTCAAAGGCATCTTGGCGACTGATAGCTGTGCAGCCCACTCGAATTGCTGCTTCATCCGCGCTTTTTCCTCTTCGTAGCGCTCTTCACTGAGCAGGTCGCGAAACGAATTCTCGGCCGCACAGGCAGATGAATTGCCGGATAAAGTCAATGCAGTCTTGGCGACAAGCAGCGCGAAAATAGGGCCTCGCGCCAGGGCGCGCCACGCACTAATCGGAGCCACTGCTGACCAAGGCTTTGTTTTATTGAAGAACTGCATGACCCAACAATTAGATCATAGCCATGACCAAATTAGGAGCATTTCCGGAACTCCGTTCCTGCAAATAAACTCAGCGCAACGTCTGAGGTATTCAAGCGCCCGAAGCTTCAAGAACTGACATCGATATCTTCCGATTCAAGAACAGCGATCAATGCCGTTTCCATGGCCGCCCGAGCATTGGCGGTCGCGCGGTGCAAGTAAGCGTGCAACTTGGCGTCATCCTCGTTGCGATTCTCACACTGACTGCTGTAGGTCTCAAATGCGAGTAGCCCGTTCAACAAACTCGCGAGATGCTGTGGGCATTCGCATTTTATCGTACCGGAAAGGCGGGAAATTGCCGCCAATTCAGAATCAGAAAAGTGTCGCTCGGGAATTTCGTTCTCTGCACCAGTAGCACCGCCATCCAGTGCTGCCTCGGAAGCCTCGACTGCAACGCGTTTGCCACTGCCACCACGCCTACTTTTGCCTTGCTCCGAAAGTGACATCCCCGCCAAACACGCCAGCCGGACTTCGGTGGCGTTGGCGGGAGCGCGCAGTACAGTGATTTGTGGAAAGTCCGCTTCGATGCGGGCGATCACCGCTTGCGGCGCAAACTGATAAATGACGACCGCACGCTGAGCTTTGATCTTCGACAGCATTTGCTGGATGGCTTCCACACGCTCGTCAAACAAAGTCGCCTCTTCCAGAATCGCCACGTCAACGGACATCGGGCGCACCGCAGCTTTCAATTCATCAACGGTATCGTACTCGCTAACCACTCGGAACTGATCCCAAAGCGCACCTTCATCGATAAATAATCGTCGCACAAAGTGTCCCGCGACAGCCAATCGACAACGCCGCGAAATCTTCTCCACAACGCCACCAGCCGGGTTCAGCGGGCCCGCTTGACCGGTATCACTCAGACGTGTTTCCAGCTGGGCAATTTCCATGCCCGCCAACTGGCTGATCGAGTCACCGCCGTCGACCAGCGCTTTCAGCAAGCCGAGCTTCCGAACGTCGGCGCGCGAGTAGAGCCTTCTCTTGGTTTCGGTGCGCACCGGTTCGACCACTTTGTGACGGCGCTCCCAAACTCTGAGGTTGTGAGTCGACAGCCCGGTGATCCGCGCAACGGCGCTGATTTCGTAGACATCGTCGCTGGAAGACGGAAGAGAACTTTCGGAAGCGGAACTGGAAGGCATGGAAATTGAATCGAGGGGGGGCAGCGGGGGCAAGTGAGACAGCAAAGCTGCCACAACCTAGACAAAAGGTAAACGTGCAGGCGACAAGTTTGGATTCCTTTCTCCAATTTCTCCTTGGGATCTAGCGGGGCAAAAGCAATCCAACAAAATAAAGTTTCACTTTTACTTAGACATTTCCTAGACAATGCGCTTTTATGTTAGACAATCACTAACTAAAATGAACACATCTCCCTCGATCTCTCCCACAGCCTCAGTTCAGCCAAATGCAGCCTCGCTGAAGAAAGTCTCATCAGGATCTGATGCAGAGCTCATGAATCGCGTCGCCGACGGCGATCGCCAGGCCTTCGAAGAACTCAGCAAGAAATTCGGTGGCCTCATCTACTCAACGGTTCACAAGGTGCTCAACCACTACGAAGACACCAAAGATGTCAGCCAGGACGTACTGGTCTCTATTTGGAAGAAAGCCGGAACCTACAACTCCACAAAAGGCAAGCTCCTCACCTGGATCGCCACCATGTCACGCAACCGGGCGATCGACCGGGTGCGCATGCTGCAACGCCGAGGCGTTCTGCGCGATAAACTTGAAGAGCGGAATGAGACCGAAGGCACCGATCCGAGCGACCCGTCCCGCGAATCCGTTTACCGGTCAGAAACCCGACGCATTCTCGAATCAGCGGTCACAAAACTTTCCGCCGAACAACGCGAGGTCATCGAGCTTGCCTATTTCTCCGGCCTCACCCAATCGCAAATCGCGAAGAAAATAGAACGCCCGATCGGGACCGTGAAGGCCAGAATCCGTCGCGGCGTCCACAACCTGCGCGGCGAGGTGGACAGCAGCTTCGCGGTCGAAGACGAACTCCATTTGCCGCACGGCGAGTGAAACGGCAGGCGTGCGGTTTCACTGAGTGATCACCCCAAAACTCGCGTCATCCATGTAACGAAAAAGGAACAGAGCGGCGTTCGCGAATTTGCCGATCCCGGAAGAGCTTTCATTTCCACAATGAAAGTCACCTTCGTCACCGACACCTACATCCCCCAGCCGAACGGGGTGGCCACGACCCTCTATCGCCTGGTCACCGGACTACGCGAACTGGGTCACAGCGTCGACGTAATCCGACCCGCAGTCCTGGAATGCGACGAGGAGGGCATCGGCGTCCCGTCTGTTTCCCTGCCCGGATACCGCGAAGTTCGCGTCGGACTGCCGATGCGACTTCGACTGCAGGCGCGCTGGTACCGGAGTCGTCCGGACGTCATCTACGTAGCCACCGAAACGCCGCTCGGCGCGTCCGCGATCACTGCGGCGCGGGCGATGGACATTCCGGTTGCCTCCGGCTTTCACACCAACTTTCAGCAGTACCTGGCCCACTATCAGATGCCGCTGCTCGAACGTGCCGCGATCTCCTACCTACGCCGCGTTCACAATCGATCGAGTTCCACCTTTGTGCCGTCACGCGAAACCATTGACGACCTCAAGAGCAAAGGTTTCGAAAATCTGCACCTCCTGCCCAAGGGCGTCGACACCCGTCAGTTCAATCCGAAAAAGCGCAGCGCCTTGCTTCGATCCCAATGGGGCGCCGGCAGCGGCAGCATGGTCGGACTCTACGTGGGCCGGATCGCCGCAGAAAAAAATCTCGAACTGATCGTTCGGACCTATTCAGCGATCGCTGCACGCTTTCCCGACTTCAAAGGCGTGTTCGTCGGCGACGGTCCGAAACTGAACGAACTGAAGTCCCGGCACCCCGAGTTCATCTACGCTGGCGTGCTGCATGGTGAAGAACTGGCCCGGCACTACGCCTCGGCCGACCTGTTCGTTTTTCCGAGCATTACCGAGACCTTCGGCAACGTCACCCTCGAAGCGATGGCCAGTGGACTTGCGGTTCTCGCCTACGACTACGCCGCCGCCCGGCAACACATCCGCGATGGCCAAAACGGCTACGTCGCGCCATTCGATGATTCACAGGCCTACCTGGAAAAAGCCATCGAGATGACTCGCGATCCCAACCTCGCCAGCGTGCGCGAAGCCGCCCGCCACAGCGCCCGCAAAGTTCGCTGGAAGAAGGTGATAAAGCGCTTTCAGAAACAGTTGATCGAAATGATCGAACGCGACGGTCACGACATCGCGGGTCTCGAGCTGCCGGCGGAAGCGCCTCTACGATCCATTGATCAGCCCTCAGATTCGCTGCCATGAAAACCAAAAAACCGCTGTTTCACAGCATCATCCTTTCCGACGTACACCTCGGCACGAAGGACTCCAAAGCCAGGGAGGTGATCCATTTCCTGCGCGCCACGCGTTGCAAAAAACTCATCCTCAACGGCGATATCATCGACGGATGGGCGTTGCGCAGTGGCGGCGAATGGCTCCCTGAACATACCAGGTTTATTCGCACCGTGCTCAAGAAAATGGAGAAGCAGGCAACCGAAGTGATTTATCTACGCGGCAATCACGACGACATCCTCGACCGGTTTCTGCCCATTGATTTCGGCGGACTGAAAATTGAAAACGAATACGTCCACTCCACGCCGCAGGGCGACTACCTGATGGTTCACGGCGACGGCTTCGATTCGGTGACCACCAACTCCAAGTGGGTCGCCATGCTCGGCGCAGTCGGCTACGACCTTCTCCTGAAAGTGAACCGCCTCTACAACAGATGGCGCTCGTGGCGCGGCAAGCCTTACTTTTCGCTGAGCAAAGAAATCAAAGCCCGGGTCAAGTCAGCGGTCAATTTCGTCGGCCGCTACGAGGAACAACTGACCGAGCTGGCGAAGCTTCGCAAATGCTCAGGCATCGTCTGCGGGCACATTCACACGCCCGCCGACAAAGTGCTTGAGGGTGGCATCCACTACCTCAACTCCGGCGACTGGGTTGAATCGCTGACCGCCATCGTCGAGGCCGAACCCGGCGAATTCGAACTGGTCGAATACAAAGAGTTCATGAATCGCATCGGTGCCAACGAGGCGGAAATCGCCGCCGAATCCGAATGGTTCGAGCCTTGCGAATCCGAGCGGGAGATGATCGCAGCCGCTGCCTTTTCAGCTGCGTGAATTCCAACCCGCCGATGCTGGACGAAAAAATCTTCCTCATCGACGCGATCGGTCCATTTTTCCGCGACTACAAAAAAGTCCGCGTCAATTGGTCAAAGATCCCGTGGCGGCGAATTCAAAAACTCGAAGGTGATCAACGCCGGGCGTATTTCGATCGCGTTCAGGATGACTTGAGGAGCTTCTGCCGGCGCGTCGCCGACACCGGCTACAACGCCGTGTCGATGGATGACTTGCCGCATCTGGCCGACCATCCCTTTTACGAAGCTGAGGTCCGCGATCAGATCGCGCACAACACCGCCGAATTCCGTGAGCTTTTCAAAATCGTTCGCCAGGCCGGACTGAAGATTTTTCTGACCCTGGACGTGATGACTTTCACGCCGGCGTCAGCCAGGCGACTCGGAACTGATCTGGAAAAGATCCACCACTTTGTCAGTGAACTGCTCGACGGATTTTTCTGCGCATTTCCGGATGTCGCCGGAGTGATCATACGCATCGGTGAATCCGACGGACATGATGTGAAGGAATACTTCCGCAGTCAGCTGGTGCTGAAAAATCCAGGCATGGTCAATCGCTTCCTCAAGGCCGTGTTACCAACCTTCGAAAAGAACCATCGCACCTGCCTGTTCCGAACCTGGACGGTTGGCGCACACCAGGTCGGTGACCTCATCTGGCGCGACGCCACCCTGCTCCGCACCGTTGACGGCATTGACAGCCCGGCGCTGGTGCTGTCGATGAAGTACGGCGAGTCGGACTTTTTCCGCTACCTGTCGCTGAACCGAAATTTCTTCATCACCGACATTCCTACGCTGATCGAACTGCAAACGCGGCGCGAGTACGAGGGCTGTGGCGAATACCCCAGCTTCATCGGTCACGATTACGAAAAATTCGCACTCGAACTGCGCCACGCACCCAACTTTGCCGGCATCAATCTATGGTGTCAGACCGGCGGCTGGACACCGTTTCGCCGACTTGCCTACCTCGAAGACGCGGCGATCTGGACCGAGATCAACACCTTCGTCACCCTGCGCCTGTTCAAACACAACGAGCTCTGGGAAGAGGCTGTCTTAAAGTTCCCCGGCTGCGCCAACGATCCCGCTTCATGGCTCGAACTGCTGCGACTCTCCGAAGAAGTCGTCAAGGAACTGCTCTACCTGCCCGAGTTCGCCCGCCAGAAGATGTTCTTTCGGCGGGTGCGCATCCCCCCGCTGATCGGCGTTTACTGGCATAACATCTTCATCGCCCATGCCATCAAACGCATGATGAATCACTTCGTCGACGACGGCGAGTCCTGCATTCGCTCGGGTCAGGCGGCCATGGAAAAGATCCGCCGCATGCACCGCCTCGCCGAAAAATGTGGCCTGCCTGCGCATGACATCGAGTTCATGGAAGCAACCTTTTCGATCCTCGCACTGGCCCGCGAATACTTCTTCCGCCCGTTTGACGAATCGATCGAGCAACGGCTCAACGCAGCCAAAAAAGCCTACAAGAAAAAGTATCCGCGCGGCACCCGCTACCGCTACGCAATCCGCATCAACCTCTCCCCGTTCCGGATGAAAGCGCGCCACATTTCGTGGTTTACCAAGTATCTACTACGCGATCAACCCGGCTACCGGTTCATCGATCGAATCATCGGCCTGCGCCTGCTGTCGTGGACCTACCTGATTTTAAAAAGAACACGTCCGAAGATCTTCCCCAAGTTCGCCCGCGAAAGTGCCATGGGCATCGACACGATTTTTAAGTGAGAATGTCGTTCGACCGCTGTCAGTGAAACCGTTATAATCCCAGCTTGCCTGCTGATTCCACCACTCCCCATTTTGAACAAGAGCGGCACAAATCCGGTCCCGCTCGGGTGCAGCCGTCGGAGCACGAGTTGATCGTTGCCTGCGTGCCAATGCGGAGCAATGTCAATCTCTCCGGGATCGCTCGCAGCGCCAGCGCCAGCGGCATCTCGCGACTTATTCTGACCGGCAATGCCAAGTTGATTAATCGGATCGCCCGCGACGGCGCCGATCAGTTATCCGTAGAAGTTCGACGGACCCTCGGACCGGTGTTGAAAGATTTTCGACAGCAGGGCTATCGCCTGGTCGGCCTCGAACAAACCACCCATTCACAAAACCTGAATCATTTCACCTTCGCACCGCGAACCGTTCTGGTGATCGGCAACGAACGGCTCGGCATTTCGCCGGAGATTCTCGAACTTCTCGACGATGTCGTCGAAATCCCCGTCTACGGTTTGCCCCACAGTTTCAATGTTTCGTCGGCGACCGCCATGGCACTTTACGAATACCGCCGGCAGCTGAACGTTTAATCATGGTGTTCGGCCAAGTCTAAACTGGAAAGGCGAGTTGGTTCGCAGCAGCAGTAGCGATCACCTCTCGACGTTCGCCGGCAAGGTGGAACTTGCCCCTCCAGTCGAATGCTCCGATACCCGATGAGACCCGGCAGGGTCTGGAGGGGCTCGCTCCTGCGTGCCCGCTCGAAGCAAAACCGCAAGCGCGCTTCATCAATCGCCGCCGAAGCTTTTGTCCTTCGCCGGAGAACCGTCAGTTTACATCTGCTCGCCCACTAGCCGAACTCACTCCGGTAAGGCAAACGCCACCAAGCTACCGCCTTTCGGACGTCCCGATTTTCCGCCACCGGCGGAGATCACTACGAACTGCCGCCCGTTGACCATGTAAGTGCTCGGCGTGGCATTGCCGCTGAATGGCAACTTTGCTTTCCATAAAACTTTGCCGGTATCTTTGTCGAATACCCGAAAGGTTTCGTCAGCCGTTGCTCCGATGAAAAGCAGGCCGCCTGCCGTTACCAACGGACCGCCGTAATTTTCGGTTCCGGTCGGAGGAATGCCTCGCGCCGTCAGCTCCGGGTATTCTCCCAGAGGGACCTTCCATTTGATTTCGCCGGTGTTGAGATCAACCGCATTGAGGGTGCCCCACGGCGGTTTAATCGCCGGATAACCTTCAGGATCCAGCCAACGGCGAAAACCTCCGAACGCGTAATCGGTCGGCTGCTCAGCCGTGGGCGTCGAATCGGGAATGCCGGGCTCTTTGCGCGACGCCGATGCCGGCGCTGCTTTCTCGTTAAGGATATAATCGAGAATCGCTGCACGCTGCGCTTCGGGCATGGTCGCATAACCGGGCATGCGCCCGCCACCCTGACGAGTGATCTGCTCAATCTCGGCTCGAGTTTTGCGCTGACCGATGTCAACGAGCGGTGGAAACTCAGCAATCGCGTTGCCTTTGCGGTCGAGTCCGTGACAGGCGCCACAGTGAATCATGTAATCCTTCTCACCGGGAACCAGCGCCGTGCCATCAGCGCGACGCGTCTCGACCATCTGCAACAGCCATGGCATCTCGTTGACGTTCACATAGTAGATTCCCTCGGGATCCGCCGCGCCACCTCCCCATTCCATGCCACCGTCGAAGCCGGGAAACATCACCGATTCGTCCAGACTCGGCGCAGGGAACGGCCCAAAATTTGGCGAAGCCTTAATCCGATCCAGTGTCAGTTGATGCGTCTCCGGCGAAATGTTAGACGCGTCTGCTTCGGTGTAGCGCTGACGCATCAAGGGCTCGGGCTTGGTAGGAAAAGGCTGCGTCGGCCAGGCTTGTTCACCGACCAGTTTCGACTGCGGAACCGGACGCTCTTCGATCGGCCAGAGCGGCTCACCAGTCACTCGATCAAAGACAAAAAGCAGTCCGTGTTTCGTCCCCTGAGCCACCGCGTCGACTTTCTTACCGTCATGATTCACCGTCAACAGAACCGGCGGACATGGTAGATCCTTGTCGAGCAGATCGTGGTGCACTATTTGAAAATGCCAAATGCGTTCGCCGGTCTTGGCATTCAGCGCGAGAATACTGTTGGCGAACAGATTTTCACCGTGGCGTTTGCCTCCGTAAAAATCGGGCTCCGCGGTTTTCGTCGCCACATAGACAATGCCGCGCGCTTCATCCAGCGACTGACCGCACCAAGGCATCAGTCCAGTCGCCGTTTGGTAGGCGTCCTTTGGCCAAGTCTCGTAGCCGACCTCACCGGGGCGCGGAATCAGATGAAAAATCCAACGCTGCTCTCCCGTCCGTACATCGAAGGCACGCACCGCGCCCTTACCGCCGACGCCACCGAGAATCAACAAGTCCCCGTAGGTCACTCCGGGAGTGTTGAGACCGGAGCCAAGATCTATCGAACCATTTTCGCCGAAACTGCGAATGACTTCCCCGTTCTTCAGATCGAGAGCGAACAGATAGCCGCCGACCGCAGTGAACAGTCGCTGCTCCCCGCCCTCCTCGTTCTGCCAGAAAGACAAACCCCGTTGCCGTGCACGCCCATCCCCTGAACGCTCGGTCGCCGGATCCCATTTCCAAATTTCGCTGCCCGTAGCCGCGTTCAGCGCGACGACTTTGCGCGACGGCGTTGGCGTGTAGAGCACCCCACTGATAATCAGATTGTTCGCCTGATACTCAGCGACATCACCCGTTTCATAAGTCCACGCCACTTTCAGCTCGGCAACATTATCTCGATCGATCTGCTCCAGCGATGAGTAAAGATCGCGCTGCTTGCCACCGAGATAATGCGGCCAGTCGTGGTCCTTCTCATCGGCAGCCGAAGCACTTGGGAGAAAGTAGAAACACAACCCCGCTAAGGCGAAGCTGCGCAGCAGTTTTGAAGTAGCATGCATGAAGAAAATATGTAGCGAACACCGGCACTCCCGGCCAACTCAAAAGAAAAACAGTAAGCCGGTCACCAGTTGATGCCGGTGATCCCAATCGTCACCGAAGCGATACGCTTGCCAGCGGTAACCGAGCTTGGCGATCACTCCCTCCCGCACTTGCCAGCGGACTCCGCCGGTGAGCCAATTGAAATTAAATCCGCCGTCAGAGAATTCGTAGAAAAATTCTTCCTCGGCAAAAATCTTGGCCTTCATCGGACCAAATTCCCACGGCGCAATCAGCCGAGTTTCGTTGCGATAGCGGACGCGATCGCTCGCGTCACTGCCCGATTCGAACATGCGATACTCAACGCGGTGACGATTGGAGAAGGACCAATCGCCGAGCAGGGTCCGATAGCCGAGGATCGCCGACGGTCGGTATTCATCACGCCAGTCATCACCGATCTCCAGCCAGGCATGTCGATAGCCGGCCTCGACTGACCAGGAATCGTTGAGGTCGTAACCGAGATTTAGATCCAGATAGCCGAAGAAGGTGTCATCGAAGCCTTCGCGTGTGGTCAGCAGATTGCGCGACGACAAATACCAGCTGTCATCGAGCCGATATTTAAAGATAAAGTTGTGCGCCGATCCAGTGTCCGTCTCCGCCCGGGAGGCGAGAACGGGAATACAGGCGAACGCAAAAAAAGCCAGGATGCAAAGTCTCACTTTGATCGCAGTCCCACCGTGTTGACCGAGATCACTTGATACTCGTATTTCTTATCGGCTTCCGCAGTGTCATCCGTGAAGCGCATTTCGACCAACGGTTGCAACGGCGTGTCGCTGTACTGGAGACCTTGGAAAATCGGGCGACCAAAGGGATTTTTCGGCTTTTCCGGCACCGTGCCGATCTGCTCACCATCGCGCTCGATAATGAAACTGCCGATGCCGCTTTCGAGATCTGCTTCAGCATTCCACGTCACTACCTTGCCACTCACTTCGAGGTCGATGGGTGCCGGCGGCGGCGTGGTGTCGGCGATGTTGGTATCCGCCACGTAGCTCATCCAGGCTTTGGCGATGGCTTCATTTGGCAACCAGATCGAGGTGGCCTTGTCGCCGGAAAAATCCGCCGCCGCTACTGCCTTTTTGCCGAGGAAATTTTCTGCCAGCCACCCATCACTGGTCGGCATCGGCTTCAAGTCGTCGCCATTTTTCTCCGGCAGCCGCGCACTGAGACAGGCATCGAGCCAGGGAATCGCCAGATAGCGTTGATTGCCACATTCATGAGCCGTCAGCGGATCGATCGCCACACCGATGAGGGCGCCGCGAGAACGCATCGCCGTGAGAAACGTTTCGTTGGCGGACCAAGCGCCGGAAAAGCGCCCTTCCTTTACTGTCACGCCTTCCTTGGTACCAAGATTGCACATGATCGGCACCGTCAGAGCGCCGTGATCATCACCGAGCGAGTAAGGCTTGATCGTCGCCCTATCCGGATTCGGCTCGACCAGCGGCACGCCGGAACGCAGCCAGGCGGCGGCAATGCGCTCAGTATGGAGCAGCGCCATACCACCCACCCAGTGGCCTCCACCACTGTGCCCCCACAGCGCCCACGGCACGGTCGCCAGTTCGGGATGCCCCGACATTTTGCCTAGATCGACCAACGACTTTTGAAATGCTGCACCTGAGCCGTTCCGCGGATCGCACCACATCTGACAATCGGCGTCTTGCGGTTGCTCGTAAGACGGCGCCATCAGTGCGCAGCCGTGCTTTTTTGCTAAAGCCTGCCAGTGCAGGTCCCAGGCACCGGTCAGCCCGGATTTGCAGGAGCCTTCGCCACAACCGTGTTGATGAACGATGACGCCGCGCAAAGACTCGACGCCTTCGGGAATCCAAACGGTGTATTTTACGGGAAAAGTCAGTTCGCCTGGTTTCTCTGACGCTTCGTAGCGCACCCGATAGTACGGCGCCTCGGCCTCAGGGAATACATCGTAGGGCGGCTCCTGCGCCGACAGTGAGATGACCGAGGCAAAAAGGACAGTGAAGAAAAATTGATAGCGCATAACTGGTTACGACCAGCAGATGCCATCGGCGCAGATCGCGCAAGCCGGAAATCCTCGCAGTCCCCGAACATTTCGATGCCTGCGGAGCTCAACACTGGAAGATTAAATTTCTACGCCGTCATAATCTCTGCCGTGATTGAAATGGGATCGGAATCGGCATGGGAGACAGCTCAGCTGCTTGGACTCGATGCCTCAATTTCGATGCTTCAAAAAGCGACTCCAGGATCTGATGAATTTTTTGGACGGCTAGCTGCCGAGTCGATTCGAGCTCGTCGATGAGAACCACCTTGACGCAAAGATTGCCGCTGCGGTCAGCAGTGATGGTCGGACAATTGCCGCGCTCTAAATGATTCGTCAATTTGAACAAGGCATTTTCGACCGCCTGCATCAGGAACTCATCTTTCAGGTGGAAAGCCAAATTGCCCGAGCCGACTCCCGTAAAACAGGGAGCCAGGGCCTCGTCTCGAGGGAGCTGCTCCTGATCGCAGACGACGAGCCCTTCGCAGGTGGTGATCAGCGACCACCCGTCTGGCGCTAACTCTGAGGTAATTTTCATGGCCAAAAAGCGTGATGATCTCAGTCCGCTCGGTTAAACTCATCATTGCCGTTAGGAATCGACTCCGCAAGAAAAATAACTGATATGTTGAACTCATCGCCTACCTCTCGAGAGTGGTACCCTCAAGTTTGCTTTCAATCGGCACGGAGTAATCTCATCCCATAGTCAGGTATCCAGCAGGAGCAGGCTGCTCGATGGGCCGCTTCCGGCACTATTTTCCCATCGTCACTTCAATCGGGGATCCGGTGCTGTAGCCGCCCATAGTGTCGAGTAGAGCGCACGCCAGGTCGCGGGATTCATCTCTGGCTGTGAAGTCGCCGCTGCCGGCAGGTAGATTCCCAAGCCACTATGGAAATTGCCAAAACCCAAAAAGCCTTCCAATGCCCCGCTTCCCGCCACCAAGAAACTCTTCTGAGCCCGGGAAAGGCTGGCCAGATCAGCCGCAGGGCAGCTGAGCGCGCTGCAGTGGTTAAGTCGGTGGAAGCGGTAGGCGTGAAATTATCTGCAGAGCGCGCCAGCCGACAAAGTGGCCGTAGATCCGGAGTGACGACTTACCGCCGGAGGCATTCGGCCAGGCTGTCGCCTCCCTTTCGCGAGACTTACCGTGTCGGTTGCTCAAAAGACTTCCGCTTGCCTTTTGCAGCGCCGCTCACCCTCCCCGCACGGTGACAGGGATGCGTGACCGGTGGACCCTGCGGGCTCTTAGTCCCGTTCCTGTTTTGAAGCGTCTCGCTTCGAGATCACCGCGGAGCGTGCGGTGCTATTTTGTTCTGTGTGTTGGCGACCCGTACGGGACTTGAACCCGTGTTGCCGCCGTGAAAGGGCGGAGTCCTAGACCGCTAGACGAACGGGTCAACGAACAACACCGGCGTGAACCAGTGAACGAACGCGACCATTGGCCCGAATGGGGGCTTCCGCAAGTGGAAAATGTGCGATTTTTAGGGGGCCGGATCAGACCTTACCGACGCACGCCCTGACACCGCGCCAAGGATCAGTTCCGCGCTTCGCTGCGTCGCGCCAAGATGCCGATCCAAAGCATGGCGTCCGTTTTGCCCCAGTTGCTTGGCTCGATCTGCGTCGCCTAGCAGAGAATGCAGTGCAGCCTCCAGCGCCGATGCCGCTGAATCGTCCGCTTCCTCCAGGCGCAGCACGCCGTCACAGCTGACCAGATCATCCATGATGGCGGAGAAATTCTGCATATGAGGCCCCGTCACCACCGGTTTTCCAGCGACCACTGGCTCGACCGGGTTTTGTCCGCCCCGACCGAGAAAACTTTTTCCGATCACCACGACGTCGGCGAGGTGATACCACGAACGCAACTCGCCAGTGGTATTGACCACCAGCGTGTCAATCGGCGCATCACTTTGTGCATCGACATCCGCTGCGTCGCTCAGTTCGCTCTTCAACACGGCAGTCCGACCGGTCTTTTTTAATTCTGCCAGCACATGAGGGCCCCGCTCGGCATGGCGAGGCACGACCAGGCAGAAAAGTTTGGGAAAGTCCGCCCTCAGGCTCTGGCAAATCTTGCCGATCATCGCCTCCTCACCTGAGTGCGTACTGCCAGCGAGAACGATCGGGCGATCTTCGCCAACGCCCAGATCTCGCAACACTCCACGCAGCTCGTCGATTTGCGATTGCGGCGCCACTTCTTCACTGAGATCGTATTTCACACTGCCGGTAACCTTGATTCTTTCGGGCGCGATGCCGAGTGCAGCCATGCGCCCGGCATCCGCCTCGAACTGAACTCCCACCTGATCGAGCTGCCCAAAAATCGGTCGCGTCAGCGCCGAAAACATTCGAAAGCGACGCTCGGACCGCTCCGAAAGACGCGCATTGATGAGGATCACCGGAACCTCAGCGCGCCGCGCCTGATTCACTAAATTCGGCCAGACTTCCGCCTCGACCAGTATGAGGCGCTCAGGCTGAATCTGGCGCATCGCCCGACCTACCACCCACGGTAGATCGACGGGATTATAAATCGGCGCTACACCCTCCGGCGCTTCCACTTCCGCCAGCCCAAAGCCGGTCGGCGTAGTCGTTGATATGATAATATTGTGCTGTGGTGAAAGACGACGCAACTCAGCAGCCACCCTCAGCGCAACACGCACCTCGCCGACACCGACGGCGTGAATCCAGATCGATCGTCCGCTTTTGAAATGCGCCTTCTGTGCCGCCGTGTAGAGTCCGAGACGCTGACGAAAATTTCGCGCTACGCCGCCGCGGCGAATGCCTTTTATCAGAAATTTCGGAAAGCCGACGATCAGCACAATCGGCAGCAGCAGATTGTAGATCAGCATGACCAGACAACGACTCATTGCGGACAATCTCCCCTCTTCAAAAAGTTTACCACGGTGTCGCCATAACGTTTTTCGCGCACCAGCTTCCAAACGCTGCCATCACCCAACGGCAAGTCGACGCCGGCCATCGATTCGAATACAAAAACTCCATTCGGGTTGAGTGCGTCGATCAGCGCTCGGTCACTTAGCAGTGCGGTGATTTCCCCTTCCAGTTCTGCATCGCGCGCATACGGAGGATCGGCAAAAATCAGGTCGTGAGCTCGGTCGATCGCGGGGGATTCGGTCTCTGCCGACTGAGGAAATCGGCGACTGAGAAACACTCTGGCCTGCTGGCAGATGACTTCGACGCCTGCCTTTTCGAGACGGGATTTTTGCAAGTTCGACTGAATCGTGTCGCAGGCCTGGCGCTCGTGATCGACAAATGTGCAGCGGGCTGCGCCTCGACTCAGTGCTTCGAGACCAAGCGCCCCTGAACCGGCGTAGAGATCGAGCACGGCGGCATCGATGACGCGATCGCCGAGACTGGAAAACACCGCCTCACGCACCCTGTCCGTGGTCGGGCGGGTCAGCGAGCGGGGCACCATCAGCGGTATGCCGCCGGCATTTCCAGCGATGATTCTCATGCGATCAGTTGGGGACGGGACGATCCAATTCGGAAAGCCGACCAGTGTAGTCGAATCCAGTGATTCGGCCAGCGCGGAATGGCCCCCGCCAGAACGATCTCAAGGTTCGTCGATCGAGTCGCCCACTTCGGGCTGGTCGGGCTGTGGCAGTTGGCTGACGTGGACCCAATACGAGTCTCCGCTGAGAGCGCCGGAGCGGACCTCGACATTCATCAAGTCGGCATCCTGGCGAACAGTGCGAGCACGAATCTCACCGACAAATCGACGCAACTGGGTAGCCTCGGTTTCGGCGGCGCGACGTGAACTGGCCGCAGGATGAGTGAAGAAAAAATCCCGCAACGCCTGGACTGATCGAGACAGGAACACGGGCTCGCCGTCGCTGCCGAGCACGATTTCGACGTCTAGCGGAAACTCGTTGTTGAGCCCACTGCGCGCCGAGTCGGGCAATCGGGCGAGTGCGGCATTGGTGCCCACTTTGGCGCTACCGATCAGCGCCCCACAAAAAAGTGCTACCGAACCAACCCAGATCAAGACACGCAGACTTTTTTTGGCGATGCTGCTGTTGGATTTTTTCATACGCCGAGCGGGATCGACCATTTACTTGCCAAGGCTGTCGGCGTGCTTCTCGAGGATTTTCTTCTCCTCCTCGGTCAGACTTTGAAAGCCGTGTTCGTTGATCTTGTCGAGAATAGCGTCAGCTTCAGCGGAAATTTCACGCTTTTTGGTCTGCGCTTTCGTCAGCTTTTTCAGCTCGCGCTCACGAGCTTTGGCTTCCTTGCGCTCACGTCGCGCGGCACCATGATCGACAATGTCGGCATCGACGACGGTCTTGGCACCGAATCGTTCGCCGGATCGCTGCTGCTGTGAAGAACGATGCTGGCGATTACTGAGGCGCGGGTAAATGTAGGCAATAAACAGCCAGCCGAACAGGGCACCGCCGAGGTGGGCCATGTGCCCAACTTGAACGCCGGCCGAGCGACTTGTGCTGACCAATCCATAGGCGACCATCAACAGGCTGAGGACGACCGCAACACCGGCGATGGTTCGCATTCTTGCCTTGATCGGGATGACGAAGAAAAGCAGCAGGGTGAGCACCTGGTTGGGGATCAGTGCAGCGAGCGCGCACAGCAATCCGTAGGCACAGCCTGAAGCACCGACCAGATAGGTATCTTGGTGCTCAACCAGTCCGGAGAACAACAACTGAGCCACGCCGCCGAGGATTCCGGCACCAAAATACACGTAAAGAAAATGCCGCGCACTGAGCATGCCGAGCAGGATTCGACCGATGAAAAAGATGCCGACGCAGTTGAACAGCAAGTGCATCAGCGATCCGTGCACGAACAGATGGGTGATCAGCAGGTAGACATGACCTTTTGACAGGTCTTCCCATGACAGACCGCCCCACGGTGCCCATCCTGGTGGTGGACTGGCTGGCGCGAGAAACAGATGCTGAACGATGAACACCGCACCGTTGATGACCAACAGCCAAGTCAGCACCGACCAAGTCGCCGGCCCGGACATGACGTTGCCCTCTGGTCCGCCCGCTTCGGGGCGCATGTAATCACGACCGTAGATACCCATTTCGCTCCAATCGTAACCTCTCGACGCGGCGGTGCAAGGGGA
>JBBKXR010000148.1:0-2920 GCA_037969585.1 Verrucomicrobiales bacterium | reverse complement strand
ACCAACTGGCGCTGCGATACCGGTGAGCTTTCCGGTTCGTCTTCGAGTGCCACAAGCCGCTCGACTACGCCGGGGATGGTGTAACTGAGGGCCTTGACCTCTTCGTAGAGCAGGTCGTCGCGATGACGAAAATGGCTCTGCAGGCACTTGAGCAGGTAGCGCGGGAAGTAGGCCTGATAGCTGGCGCTGTCGCCGTGCTCGACGATTTCGGCCAACTGGTGTTCAATGATGCGGCGGTAGTGGTCGGCGGTTACGATCAGATTGCGCTGCTTCAAAGTTCGAAGTCAGGAATTGCCTATCACACCGACTGCCGATGGGCAACAATCTGCAACGCTATCCAGCACAGGGTGATTATTGAAGCGGCGAACAGGGTTATTCCGACCCAGGCGATACCGAAGGGTGCGGGCTTTCGATGTCGGATGCCTGCTACTCGAATGAGCTTCAGTGCATTGATAAGTCCAAGCAATGCGATGGCGGCAAACACTAAAAGTAGGAGCGGTCCCGTCCAAGCTACATAGAGAAACGATACCTGGAGGACTGCCAATGCGAAAAAAATTGCCAGTGAGGGGAAGACGACCGCTGCGATCGCGCTAGACCACGAGTTCTTCTCAGCTTTCCCGGGGGATGAAGCGGGAGTTTGTGGAACCTCAGACGAAGATCGATGAAGTTAAGTGGCGCATTCAGTTGGTGTCGTGAGTGGGGCTGAGCTTCCCTCGAAAAATGATGTCAGGGCCACCCACTCCATCCCGCCTTCTGGACAAATCTGCGTTTCGCGATCGAGCACATTGCTGGCCAACTGCTAGGGATTTGCTTTTTCAACCCCGCCGCTCCGTCACCGCGCATCGCCCGGGGTTGGAGGGGGTGCAACAGGAGAAAAAACGCGACCATTCCCGCGCTTTTCGAGAATCTCGGTGATGAGAGTCGGTACATATTAGCCGACATTAGATCGGAACCGCCGGACACAACACAAAAATCCCGACTTTGTTCGACACCTTCCAAACAAGGTCGCTTTTCAATCTTTTTCGGCGATAAACTCGTCGCGCTTCCACATCAGAAAATCCCATCGCTACAATTCTGCAAGCGGGAGACGACACTCCCAGGCGGATCGCGAAGCGTCGAAAAATAGGGCAATGATATTTCCTGTATGATTTTGTTGGGATTACCTACTCGTCTGACCTCTGTCAATAATTCAGTCTACTTGGGATCGCAGGGTTTCTACTTTGCGGAATGAAGCTGGCGAATCAAATATTCGTAAATTTTGCCAGAGCCGTCTTGGCTCACTGTGCATTCCAGACCGAGTTCGCCCATGGCTTCCTTGAGTTTTTGGCCCAGTCGGATGTGGTGAACCCAGACATTGCCATCGGTAGTGGCGTCAACCGGGACGTCCTCGTTGGTATAGTCCATGTAGACCGGGACGTCGTCCGCAGTGAGGTGGGTGATGGGTGAGGCATCGGTCATGAGGTCGGTGACAAGCTCCGATTTCCAGTCGTCGTCGCTTTTCACCGCGTAGAGAGCTTTTAACGCCGGGTGCGGCTTCAGGTCGGGCACAGCAAACCAGTCGGCGAAAGTCCGCATGTCGTAGGTGGATTGCCCGTTGCTGGTGCCGACCGCCGACAAGCGGGTGGACTGGCGGGCGATGGGATCGCTGGCATCCGGCTCTGCCAAATCGTCGTGAAACGCCAGCCAGAGCGAGATTCCAGCCCCAGCCGATCCGCCATAGCTCGCCACTCGGCTGGCGTCGAGATTCCACTCGTCAGCCTTGCTGCGAATGAATTGCAGGGCACGGGCACAATCCATCATCGCAATGGGATAGGGATTCTGGCCGCCCTTCGTGAGTCGGTAGTTGAGCGAAGCAAACGAGATGCCGGCGTCCACGAACTGCTGCGCCGTGCCCGCCTGCATGCTCTTGTCTCCCCCCATGAATCCGCCGCCGTGTATGCCGAGGCAGAATGGAGCGGGCGAACCGTCCCCGGTTTTGGCCAGCCAGATGTCAAAGACCTGCTGAGGATCGTCGCCGTAGGCTACGTTGGCGTGCGTCGGGGGGAGAAGCTTGGAAGTGTCGCGTTTGTTCCCACCAGTGCGAACCGGTTGCGGCTGCCCTGCCTGCTTCTGGCGAAACTCGCGCACCTCTTCCTTCGTGAGCGTGCCATCCTTGTCGAGGTCGCTTTCGGGGAATCGTTTGAGAAAATTCTCGAGCAGTCCCGCACTCGGCCCTGTGGATTTTTCTTGGCCAATGGCAGCGCCCGGCGAGAGAGGGATCAGTGCGGCGAGACAGAGAAATAATACTCGGATGTTCAAAATGGTAAGGGTTCGGGGTGGCTTCGCGAGTGTCCTGCGAATCCCAATTCAACCACGGTGACTGGAAAAAGTTTCACCCATCCTGTTGGGTGGGATGGGGTTGCCAAAAGTGTTCTTCTACTCCTCTAGATTGGAAGCTGAATGCGTCTTCACTCAGGACTACGGGGTCATTTTATCAAATTTCCTCCGCTTCCGCCGCCAACAATTCGAGCACCGCGTCGCCGAACACATGCCGGTCCCGTGACATTCGGCGACGGTATTGCATGGCTTCCAGCCGGGCTACGCCAAAGGCCCAGCGGCGGAAGTTTTCATCCTCGTCAAGCCGGTCGAATTTTTTCCAAAGCACTACTGCCACTTCCTGCATCACCTCCCGGGCATCCTCCAACGTCGGCACCAGCGAGCGCAGGAAACCACGCAACGCCTCCTCTTCCCTCACATAGAGGCGGAGAAACCTGCATTTGCCGAAGTGATTGATATTACTGCTAACTGCTAGATGGCATGGGGTTGTCAGCCGGGGGTGAAAGCCGCCAACCTGACAAGCGATGAATACCAAAACAAAATCCAATCCTAACGAAATCTGTGAATCGATCAAGCTCGGCATCGACGCCCACGCCAAGTGGTA
>JBBKXR010000147.1:0-28915 GCA_037969585.1 Verrucomicrobiales bacterium | reverse complement strand
CGGGGCTACGCCCGAAACCTATCTTTGGGGTTCGCCGGTTTGTCTCAAAAGCTTTCCGTCCAGCACAAGCCAGCCACCCTTCCGCCGTTCGAGTCTAGCGATGTGGCGATGCTCTATCGTATCTAGCCACAATCCCATTTCCACTTCGATTCTCAATGCGCCGCCCTCTCCGGGCTTCAATCGGCGAATCTCGACAGAATACTGAGCGCCATCACCAGGCATGATCCACGTCTCCGCATCGGGAGCGGCTTTTGAACTGCTATACACAAACTTGTATGCGGGATCACTTCGAGATTCGACGATCGGCAAACTCAGAGCAAGTTCACGGAGGTCCGTCGTGTCAGCGGGCTTCACAGATCGCAAATCCTTGAGGATATTGCCCGTTGCCATTGTCTCCCAATATCGTGGGTGTTCTTTTCCAGCCTCGGCCGGTGGTGGCTGAACCTCCACGAAAAGAGGTTTCTCTTGTGGCGATTCTGCGAAAGCAAGAGCCGCTGCAGTGAGAGAAACAAGGCTGGATAGCCATTTTCCGATTGGTTTCATAGATTCTTTGGCGAACAGTATTATTACACCGCCGATCCCTATAACCGGTTACGGCGACAAGCGGGGAGAATCGGGGTCGGAACGGGGCACGAGGGCCGGGAGAGATTTGACCCTTCGATCTCGCAGTCAAAGCTATCGGCCGGGAAAGCTACGAGCAAGAATTTTCCCTGTTGGCAGAGACATCGCCCTGCCACTGGCAGTTTCAGCGTGCCGATTAATCCCAGTGCCGGGAGGATACATGGGTCGGTTTCTGCGATTGTAACATTCACGCACGTCGCCCCTCCCCGCCCGCCATTGCCTTTCTCCTCATCGCCACTAAATTGCCGGTCCCTGTGAAATTTCCGCACTGCCAACCTTTTCGATGAGTTCCCCAACCCCGTCCGCTCCGACCACTGCCATCCTGCTGATCTCCTGTCCCGACCAGACTGGTATCGTTGCGGCGGTGTCGGGATTCATCACTGAAAATCGGGGCAACATCGTTCACCTCGATCAGCACGTGGATTCTTCCGATGCGGCATTTTTCATGCGCGTCGAGTGGGAAGTCGACAGCTTTGCCATCGGTCGCGAGCAGATCGAGGAGCGCATCCGGCCGCTGGCGGATCAGTTTGGCATGAATTGGGGGCTGCACTTCAGCGATGTCCGTTCGCGTGTCGCGCTGTTCGTCACCAAGGAAAACCACTGCCTCTACGACTTGCTGTCACGCCACGAGAGCGGCGAGTTAAGCATGGACATACCGTTAATCATCAGCAATCGCACCGACCTGAAAGAGGTCGCCGACCGATTCGGGATCGATTTTCACCACGTGCCGATCAAGTCCGGCACCAAGGCCGAGCAGGAAGCCCACGAACTCGAGCTGCTGCGCGCCAAGGACATCGATACCGTAGTGCTGGCGCGTTACATGCAAATCCTGTCGGACACCTTCGTCGATGCTTTGCCCAACCAGATCATCAACATCCACCACTCCTTCCTGCCGGCGTTTCCGGGGGCGAAGCCGTATCATTCAGCCCACGACCGCGGCGTAAAAATCATCGGCGCGACCAGCCACTACGTCACCGCCGAACTCGATGAGGGTCCGATCATCGCCCAGGACGTGACCGAGGTCAGCCACCGCGAGAGCGTCGCCGACTTCATCCGCAAAGGACGCGACCTCGAAAAAAACGTCCTCGCCGAGGCCGTCTGGCACCACATCAATCGGCGCATTCTGGTCTACAACAACCGCACCGTGGTGTTCGGTTGAGACGTAGTGAAGCAGTCAGTTCAAGACTGCTTCAGCACACACTCCGCATCAATGGCGGTGCGGATCGGGAGCGTTACGCGGCGTTTCCGGGCGCGGGAAGGCGAGATCATCATCACCCCAACGCTCGTCGTGGAAGTAGTGACTGCCGTGCAGTTCGCCATGGTGTCCTGAAGGACCAAGGCTGCCGTAACTGCCGTGTCCGACGTGATCACCGGGACGTGACGCCGAGGTCTGATACTGCGAATAACATCCGCTGAGAAAAGCGGTGCTCAGGCTGGCTGCCAGCAGTGCAAAGAGGTTTTTTTTGTTCATCACTGAAAGTTGGGTCGTGTTTCGGGAACTAGTTCAACCGTAGTTCGGCGTCCACGGCAAGCGCATTTTTTGGCGGGTAGGCGATTTATCCGCCCAAAATTCAATCGATCGACGGCTGGGCCTTCAGCACAGGCTGGCTGGCAACGGCTCCCGGAGCAGGGCCACTGACAGGATTGAGTTCGTTGGCGAACTGCAACTCGTTGATATCCGTCGGTGCCCGGTTACCTGCTTCGGGAGTAGCAGCACAAGCGCTCAGCAGGAGTCCAGCAACAGCGGCGATCAATGGCATGATTTTCATGACACCATGAAATCGCAAAAGCCTGGGGCAAGCAATCCTAAAGGTCGAACCTCGCGATAGTCCATCAGCCAACCTTTTCTGAGGCGGAGCGTTGCCGAGCCAAACGATGTCCCCTAACTTCGCCGGATGCGTTCGATTTTCCTCACCCTCTTCGGCTGTGTCACCATCGCAGCCACCGCTGTGACTCCGGGCCACGCAGCGGAAGCTCCTTTCCAAGCGGTGGGCACGAAGGACAACGACCAGATCTTATTCCTCGGCGACAGCATCACCCAGTCGGGAGCCTACGTGGCCTTCATCCAGCTCTACCTGTGGGACCGGCATCCCGAGTGGAAGTTTGAAATCGTCAACGTCGGTCTCGGCGGTGAAACCGCCAGCGGCAACAACGAGCCGACCCACCCGTACCCGCGCCCGGTCATTCACGAACGCCTGCCGCGCATTCTGAAAGCGACCGAGCCCGATTTGGTGCTGATCTGCTACGGAATGAACGACGGCATATATCATCCTTTCGACAGCGAACGTTTCGCCGACTACCGCGCCGGCATGGACAAGCTGATTCAGGTCTACGAGGAAAAATCGGTGCCCCTCGTGCTGATGACGCCAACTCTCTTCGACCTACCCTCGGCCCGCGAACGAGCGGCGATGGTACCGGCCAGTTCGACGGACTATCCCTTCGCCTACAACAACACTTTTTTCGCTTACGATCAGGTACTGCAGCGCTACGCAGAGTGGGTGAAATCGCAGAGTCAACGCAGCGTCGCCAGCGTCGATCTGCACAGCGCCACCTATCGCTTCGTCACTGCCAACCGCGCCGTCGACAAAGGCTACCATTTCGGTGATGGCGTCCACCCTCCAACCGAGGGCCATCTGGAAATGGCGCTGACTATTCTGCAGGGTCTCGGCATTCAGGAAACACGCGACGCCGCCTACCAGCGACTACTCAAACTCACTGATATCGCCTTGGTCATCGATCCCGGCGGCGCTCCAAAACCTACCCCGCTGTGGCAGCTTATGCTGCAACGCGAACGCCTGTTGTCCGCCGCCTGGCGTGAATCGATCGGCCACACCAAACCGGATAAATCGAAAACCCTGCCGCTTGAAGAAGCGAAGGCCGAAGCGGCGAGATTGGAAAAGGAAATCCGAGCGATTTTAGCGAAGTAATATCTCTCACTCCTCACTCTCACCCATCCGCAAACCGTGCTCCCGTGGCTTCGGTTTGTTGTCTCGCGCAAATTGTGCCGCCGCCAACAATTCCCCCGGCGCATTGAGCACGAACTCGGGATCTTCTGCGGCCATCGTTTCCTCCTCATTAACTCCCCAACAGGCGGCCACTGCGCGCACACCGGCTTCGCGGGCCGCCTCCATGTCGCGCGTCTCATCGCCGATGTAAAGAATGTCCACGGCGGTCAACTTCTCCTTGCGCATGACACCACGAAGTCGCTCGGCCTTACCAAAAAGACTGGCACCGCCTTCGACGAATTCGAAGCAGTCGATCACCTCGTGGTGCTTGAGAAATCGGCGAATATTCTTCGCCGAATTTGAACTCAGAATCGCCATCGCGTAACCCTCTTCCTGAAGTCGGCGCACCGTCTCACCGACGCCCGGCAACAACTCGACTTCGCTGACCCGATCCTTGAACACCGAGCGAAGTCGCGCCGCCACCTTGACCGCCATTAAGCGTGTCATCCCGAGCCGATCGAGCAGCGCCCGGGTATTCAGATGACGAAGCTCGTCGACATCTTCGCGGCGAATTTTTTTAAGACCGTAGTCGGCCGCGATCTCATTAAAAAGCAAAACACCCATCTCGATCGTGTCGGCCAGAGTGCCATCAAAATCGAAAAGCAAAAGCGGTGCCGACCGGGTCTTGCGCGCTTTGCGGCGCTTGCGGGTATTCTTAAAAATCGGCACGCCACACCATCCTGCGACCCGTCGCTCAACGCAAGCGCTAGCCCAAAATTCTCACGCAAATTCGTTCCGAGAGTTCGCGAGGCCCTTGTCGACAGGTCGCGTGCAGAAGAATGTGGGCAAACTACCAACTATGACAAAATCTCTGTCATCACCCGCCCGTGAACATCCGTCAGGCGGACGTTCCGACCCGCGTGCAGGTAGGTCAGATTTTCGTGATTCATGCCGAGCAAATGCAGCACCGTCGCCCACAGATCGTAGATCGTCGACTTGCCCTCGGTAACGTGATAGCCCAACTCATCGGTCGCACCAAATATCGTTCCGCCCTTCACTCCGCCGCCTGCCAGCCAGATGCTGAAACCGTACGGATTGTGATCGCGACCATCGCTGCCCTGCGAAAACGGCGTGCGCCCGAATTCGCCAGCCCAGATGACCAGCGTTTCGTCGAGCAGACCACGCGCCTTGAGATCGACCAGCAAAGCGGCGATAGGTTGATCGACCTGCATCGCCATGTTGGCGTGGCCTTTTTCCAACCCACCGTGTTGATCCCAGGGATTGGCCGCCTGTCCATCGCCCGGTTTCTGCGGCAGACAACTCAACTCGACAAAGCGCACGCCACGCTCGACCAAACGTCGCGCGAGAAGCGCCTGCTTTCCGTAGGCCGCAGTCATCTCAAATTTCGAATCAAGTCCGTAGAGCGATTTCGTCGCCGCCGTCTCCCCTGACAGATCCACCAAATCCGGCACCGCCGCCTGCATGCGAAATGCCGTCTCGTAGTTGCGTACCGCCGCCTCGACCTGCGCATCGCCGCCGGTGCGCGAAGCGAACTCCAGATCGGCGCCGCGAATGAAATCCAACTTGCTGCGTTGCAGGCTCAGTCGATCCGCCGGCGTGATGTTGCCGACCGGCTCCGGCGCGTCCGCCCGCACCACCGATGCCTGATGCTGCGCCGGCAAAAATCCATTGCCAAACAAGCCAACGCCCCCATGCGGCACCGTCGCTTCGCCACTCTGTAACACAACGAATCCAGGCAGATCCTGATTTGCCGTGCCCAAGCCATAGCTCACCCACGCACCCGCGCTCGGATGCCCCATAAAGGGGAAGCCCGTGTGGAAAAAGTAATTGCCCTGAGCATGCTCATTGACGCTCGAAGTCATCGATCGCACCACTGCGAGATCATCTGCGCACCACTCGCGCAGCTTCGGGAACATGTCCGAAATCGGAATGCCACTGTTGCCGCCGGGACGAAACTCGAACGGGCTGCCGAACACGTTACCATTGTTGTTGAACTGCGTGCGCTCCACCTTGACCGGCATCGGCTGACCGTGCAGTTCGCGAAGTTTCGGCTTCGGATCAAACGAATCGATGTGCGACGCACCGCCCGACATATAACAAAGGATCACATTCTTCACTTTCGAGCGATGATGCGACACCGGATTCGTCGTCGCGCCAAACGCCCGCTGCCCCATCAGCCCAGACAGCGCCGCCATACCAAATCCCGACGACACACGGGACAACATTTCGCGTCGGGAGAACATCGATGGATGGGTGGGACTATCAGGGTGCATTCGACGGGAATTGTTCTTTGTTCTTAACTCTTTGCTCCTCACCTCAAGTAGACAAACTCCTTCAGATTAAACACCGCATGCGCCAGCCCCGCCCACGGTGACTCCATTCCCACCGTCTCCTTCATCGTCGCCAGTTGTTGATCCAAATCCGCACTCTGCGCTTCAAGAGCCTCTACCCGCTGGCGCTGCTCATCGCTCAGCGCGGCGCGGACTTGCTTGTCGCCGACGATCGGTCCGCCAGCACCTTTTCCCGAAGCCAGCACTTTGATCTCCTCCGCCCCGAGCGCACGATCATACAAGCGCGCCTCGAAGATGCGTCCTCGCAACGCACGGTTGCCATTCGCCGCAGTTCCGTGGCGCAGGCCGAACACCACTTGTGCGGCACCCGCCTGGAACGGCTGCAAGGCCGCCCGCCGAATCGGTTCACCATACGGCTCGCCGTTTCGATAGCCGCGAATCGTTCCATCGGCCGCATAAGTGATCGCCACATGCACAGGTTCATCCGCCGCGCGTCGGTCCTCCTCGCCGTCGAAGCTGAGGGTCCGCGCGTGATTGTTACTGCCCGCCAACCAGCGTCGTTCGCTTTTTTCCGCCCAGACGATCGAATCAAAAAGTCCACCCTGTAGATCCTGTACACCCATCACGCCACCTGATCGGTGATTTAATCCGGCCAGTTGAACCCGCACCTCGAAGGTCTTTTCTTCGAGATTTTCCGTCAGCGGCTTGGTCAGCAAAAATCCGTTGCCGTCGACCAACAATGCACCGTCTTCGATTTTCGCCGATCCGTGCAATTCACCATCCAAACGGCCGACCGAGTCTTCGGCATCTTCGTCGAACAGCCACTGGCTGACCGCACCGAACGCCACCGCAGGATCGACATCGTCGGGACCTTCAGAAAATTTTTGACGCGCCTCGGTGAGCAATCGTTCACGCACCGGCTCGACGATTTCTCGAATCTCTCGACGCTGCCGTTCGAACTGCTCAATGACCTTTATCCGTTGCTGCTCGCGCCGCCTCGCTTCGCTCTGAATCTGCTCGACCAAGGCGAGCGCACCCGCCACCTCAACTTCGCTCGGTACGCGACCGAGAGCTTCCCTGAACAAACGCTCGACCAATTCCACGGGTGCCGCTTCGCCGGAGTCCGCCGCTCTACCCCAGGTCGTCGCCCTGGCTCGAGCGAAGCCGCCATTGAGCAACGCAAGCGACTGCGCCGGCACGTTGGTGACGTTGCGCCGCCCCTTGGCAGAGGTCGGCACTGGAGCGTCGAAGGCGGCTAGAAAGTCATCGAGACTGTTGCGCCGCTGATGGACGTAGATCGAACGCCGCCTGCTGTTGCCGTCGACCGGTTCGCCAAAACGAGTCGCGTCGAGATCGCCCGATACCGCCAGCAGCGAATCTCGAATCGCCTCCGCTTCCAGTCGACGCAGGTTGGCGTGCGATAGCATGCGGTTCTCCGGATCAACTTCCTGCGCCAGCGTCGAAGGTGTGCTGTCTAGTTGCCAGGCCCGGGTCAGCACCAGCTCGCGGATCAGCTTTTTCATCGACCAACCGTCAGCCACAAATTCGCTGGCCAAATGATCGAGCAACTCGGGATGACTCGGCTTTTCTCCCAGTCGGCCAAAGTTGTCCGGCGTGCGCACCAGCCCACTGCCGAACAGGTAATGCCAAACGCGATTAACGATGACTCGCGCCGTGAACGGATTGTTCGCCGCCACCAAATCTTCCGCCAATTCCAGACGACCACTTTGCCCGGTAACATAAGCCTCACCTCCGAGCGCATCCAGCAGGCGTCGCGGCACCTCCTCGCTTGGCGAGCGATGATCTCCGCGCA
Organism: Verrucomicrobiales bacterium; assembly: GCA_037969585.1. GTDB lineage: Bacteria > Verrucomicrobiota > Verrucomicrobiia > Verrucomicrobiales > DEV007 > JBBKXR01. The sequence goes on along the minus strand of JBBKXR010000147.1, from coordinate 21,224 downwards.
CGAACAACGCCTGATTTTCCCCGCGCGACTCCAGCAGGCCCGGCACGCGCGTCGCCACCGGAACCTCCGCCTCCAGCGCCCGATACTCTGCCAGCACAGCGTTCGCTTCACCTAACGCTCCCGCTGAGTTCAGCAACAAACTTTCACGCAGACACTGATCGAGCAACAATGCTTCAGCATCGATGATGTCCTCGCCGCGTCCCCATCGGCCCGCGATTTCGGCTATCACCTTGCTGCCCGCAGCGGCGATCTGCTGCGCATTCGAAAATGTCTGCCCCTCAAGCGCCGACATCAGAGGATGCAAATACTCTCGCACCGAGTCCGGCGGTCCCGCCTGCGCCTGATCACCCTTGCGCCGTAACACCACTTCGCGAACACCAAACCAAGACCGCTCATTGCCCGACTTCGCCAGCACGGCCGAGTCCGCCGCAGTGCTCAGTTCGACGTGGATACGATCGCCGTCCCAGTATTTCAGCGACCAATTTTTCCACTGCCAGGCACCGCCGCTCATGTTCAGCACCGGATACACCGTCCCACTGCGCGGATAGTTTCGCACCACATAACGCACCAGCGATTGCCCATCACCCGCCACTCGCAACCACAACTCCTGCTCTCCATCGAGTTGCACACCCGGCGAGTGCAGAACTGCCCTATGCTTATCACTCAGGGAATGCGAATACATTCCCGCCGGATAAATGCCACGCACCACCCGGTCGTCACCTTCCTCTCCCGAGGCAACACTGAATTCCCCCGCAGTCGAAACCCCGCCTTTGAGCCCTTCACCGTCCGAAAACCATTCACCCGCGGATTCAGGATCCGAAAAATCCCAGCGCTGCAGCACGTCCTCACCCGCCTCAATAAACGTTTGCAGCTGAGCCTTCTCGGTCCGCCATTTTTCTTCCCGCTTTTTCCATGTATCCAGAAATCGTTCACCATCGATCGCCAAACGGTAAAACAAATCGCGCAGCCCATCCATCGTCACTTTCCCGCCCGGTTGACGAGTCATAAGTTTTTCTGCCAACACCACCGTCTGTTCAGGAGAGCTCCACAACTCCCCGAGTCGTGCTCGCAGCTCCGGCTTTTGCGCGGCCAGCGCCTCACGATTTTTCCCCAAAATCCCCGCTGCATCCGCCGCCACCAACGCCGGCCGACAGGTCTTTAAAATACCGAACAGCGCATAAAAATCCGTCTGACTGATCGCATCAAACTTGTGATCATGACAACGCGCGCACGACACCGTCAGCCCGAGAAATGCCTTCGAGAACGTATCGATCTGATCATCGGTAAATCGCACCAACTCATCGTGCGCATCGGTCGGCGCGAAACCGTGCTGTACGAAGCGCCACTGCGCAGCACCGATCGCCGATTCGTTCAGTCCGAGCGCCTCGTTAGTTCGCGGCTTCGGTAACACATCACCGGCAACGTGTTCGCGCAACAACTGGTCGTAGGGAACATCCGCATTCAACGCTCGAATCAAATAATCCCGATAGCGCCACGCGTGAGGGATCGCCGGATCCCCCTCCGACCCATGCGTCTCCGCATAGCGAACCCAGTCCATCCAGTGACGCGCCCAACGTTCGCCGAAGCGCGGATCGTCGAGCAGGTGATCGACCAATTGCAATGTCGCGGCCTCCGGAGCTTTACCATAGCTAACAACAAACCCGTCCACGTCCTCCACAGAAGGCGGCAGTCCGATCAAGGTGAAATACAGACGCCGCACCAACACTTGGGCACTCGCCAAGTCAACCGGCTCCAGGCCCTCGGCATCGAGCTTCGCCTTAACAAATTGATCGATCGCATTTCCCGACCATTCGGCATCATCCACAGTCGGCACTGGAGGATCGGCAATCGGTTGAAAACTCCACCAATTCTTGCGTCGCTCGAGCACTGCCTGCCACTCCGTGTCCTCCGCAACCTGCGCCTCGTTCGCGGGAGCATCGCGCGGATCGGGAACTCCCATAGCAATCCATTTTCCAAAATCGGCGATCACCTCCGACTCCAACTGCGCGCCGGCCTTGGGCATTTTCAAATTTTCATCGTCGACCTCGTGACGAATCATCTTCATCAACAAACTTGCCGCTGGGTCACCTGGCACCACCACTGCGCCCGAGTCGCCACCCGCCATCACACCAGCCCGCGAATCCAGCGCCAATCCGCCACGCACCTTTTCTCCCGAGCGATGGCACTCGTAACAATCCTGAGCCAGCACCGGTCGGATGCGGCTTTCGAAAAACTCCACCTGCTCCGCTGTCGGCGCAGCCTTCGCTCCTGCTGCCAAAATTAACGGCAACAGCAAAATCATCGCCAACCCAATTCTCATGCCAGCAAACGGTCACAGATTTCTGCGGCGGTTTCAACGCACCAATTACCCCGCTCTTCAAATGCGTCTTCCGCCAGCCGAAATGCCGGCGCCATCAGCGTCACCGCCGCCACCGGATACTCGTAGTCATTGAAAATCGGCGCCGCCACACAGTGGATACCTTCAATCCCCTCGGCCACATCAACCGCGTAACCGCGCTGTCGCGATAGCTCCAAGTCAGCCTCCAGCGATTTGCGCGTCGCCAACGTCGTTGCGGTAAATTTTTTCAAACGCCGACCCGCTATCCACGACTCGAACTCCTCATCCGGCAGACCACTCAGAATCGCCTTACCCGGCGCGCAAGAATACAACGGCACGCGCAGCCCTACCTCGCCCATCACTTTGACCGCATGTCGCCCGGTGACCTGCTCGAGCACCACGCCCTTCGCCTCCGAGCGAACCAGCAGCTGCACCGTCTCGCCGCAACGATCCCGCAGAGCTTTCAGCGCTTGGTAAGCACAGACCACCAGGCTTTTTTCATTCACCTTGGGGCGCGCCAGATCGAACAGCCGATTGCTCAGCACAAAGCGCTTGTCCGACTCACGCCGGTGCAAGTAACCCCGCTCATGCAAAGTTGAGGTAATGCGAAACACTGAATTCTGCGGGACCGCCAGAACACGCGTCAATTCCGCCACCGTCAGGCCGCCAGTGCTCTCACTCAAAGCTTCAAGAATTGCCAAAGTGCGATCCGTCGATGGCGAAGCCGACTTCGTATCCACCTCCGGATCGGTTCCCAACAGCGCTGCACTCTTCATCTGTATTTAGTTTAAACACTAAATACAGAATTCAAACAAGGGCGATCGCCACCACGATCGCGCCGCTGAGCAAAGCGCACCCCGTAGTTCATTTTCCATTCAATAAGCAGCTTATTTATACTTGTCAGCTCCTTGGTCCTTGCTCCTTGCTCCTTTGACACGGTCCCTCTTTGCATTTTCTTCGAGTCCCGTTACGATGGACTTACCAATAAACAATCCCATTTAGAATACCATGGCCCACGAACTACCCGAACTTCCCTACGCCCACGACGCGCTCGAACCGCACATCGACAAAGCGACGATGGAGATCCATCACGGCAAGCATCATGCTGCCTACGTCAATAATCTCAACGCCGCTCTCGAAGGCACCGGCCTCGAAGACAAGTCACTGTGCGAAGTGCTCGGCAGCCTCGACTCGCTGCCCGAAGAAAAGCGCGCCGCGGTGCGCAACAACGGTGGCGGACACCTCAACCACTCCTTGTTCTGGACGGTCATCGGACCAAACGGCGGTGGCGAACCCACTGGCGACCTCGCTGCTGCCATCAACTCCACTTTCGGCAGCTTCGACTCGTTTAAAGAAACCTTCGCCAAAGCCGGCGCGACCCGCTTCGGTTCCGGCTGGGCCTGGCTGAGCGTGAAAGATGGCGCTCTTGAAGTCAGTTCCTCGCCCAACCAGGACAGCCCACCCATGGAAGGCGGCGGGCGCCCGATCCTCGGCCTCGACGTCTGGGAACACGCTTACTACCTCAACTACCAAAACCGTCGCCCCGATTACATCGCTGCGTTCTGGAACGTAGTGAACTGGGACGCCGTCGCTGAACGCTACGCTGACGCTATAGGCTAAGCTGCGGACGCAAGCTCCTTAAAACGAAACGGCCCGTCGGAATTCCGGCGGGCCGTTTTTCGTAATATTTTCGAGGCGAACTTACTCTTGGAAAAGTTTCGCGTATTCTTCAAGACCTTCTTCCTTGAGCTTCTCCTTCGGCACAAAACGCATCGCCGCCGAGTTCATGCAGTAACGCAGGCCGGTCGGCTGTGGGCCATCGTTAAACACATGGCCGAGGTGAATGTCGGCCGTCTTCGAGCGAACCTCGGTGCGCACCGTGCCAAACTTAGTGTCGACCACCTCGACGATTTCTCCTGCATCGAGCGGTTGGAAAAAGCTCGGCCAGCCTGTTCCCGATTTGAACTTGTGCGTCGAAGCAAACAACGGCTTTCCGGATACGACGTCGACATAGATACCGGGCTCTTTGTTATCCCAGTATTCATTTGAAAACGAGCGCTCGGTGCCATTCTCGATCGCTACCTGGTATTGAATGGGCGTCAGCTTTTCTTTCAGCACCTCCGTGTCCTTACTGGTCAAAGTCGTCTTCTCAGCAGCCGCAACAGCAGGAGCCGGTTTCTTCTCAGCCGCAAGAGCCGCCGCTTCATTCGCCGCATCGGCCGATGCCGGAGCCACCGCCGGTGCTGAAGACGAGCCCTTAACCTCAGGCGCCGTCGAATTGCCAGCGGGCGCAGCCGTAATTTTTTCGTCGTCGCCGCCGGGCGCAGCTTTTTCTTCACAGCCGGAAAACGTCAGGCTCAAGGCCGCGAGGGCCGCCAGGGTCAGTCCGGTGATCGATGGAAATGTGGGATTCTGGGAGGTCTTCATAGCTCTAGGTCGTTTCTTAACGCTCCTATCTTACACCGAGCGCAAGCCCGATGCCAGTCACGCAATCCCATGCTCCGGCGTTTGCGTTCACGAAATCCCCCGCTACACTCACCGTCCAACTTTTTCAAAAATAGTACCTGCAAGATCATGGCCCGCATCAACGACAACTTCCTCAAGCTCAAAGCCGGATACCTTTTTCCCGAGATCGGTCGCCGCGTCAGCGCGTTTACCGAAGCCAACCCTGAAGCGGCGAAAAACCTCATCCGCTGCGGCATCGGTGACGTCACCGAGCCACTGCCCGCCGCCGTGCGCGAAGCCATGCACGCCGCCGTCGATGAGCAGGGCGACGCCGCCACCTTCCGCGGCTACGGCCCCGAGCAGGGCTATGATTTCCTGCGCGAAGCCATCGCCAAAAACCAATACCAGGATCGCGGCATCGACGTTGGCGCTGACGAAATTTTCATCTCGGACGGCTCGAAGTGCGATACCGGCAACATTCTCGAAATCTTCGGCCCCGGTAACAAAATCGCAATCACCGATCCGGTCTACCCGGTCTACGTCGACACCAATGTCATGATCGGTAACACCGGAGACGCCGATGCCTCCGGCCGCTACGAGGGACTGATCTACATGGATTGCAACGCCGAAAACGACTTCGTGCCCGCCATCCCCGATCAGCCGGTCGACATCATCTACCTGTGCTACCCGAACAACCCCACCGGCGCCACGGCGACGCGCGAGCAGCTCACCGCATGGGTCGAATACGCGCGCAAAAACGACGCCATCATTTTTTACGATGCCGCCTACGAAGCGTTCGTGCAGGACGACTCGGTGCCGCGCTCGATTTTTGAAATCGAAGGTGCCAAAGACTGCGCCATCGAATTCCGCAGCTTCTCTAAAAACGGCGGATTCACCGGCGTCCGCTGCGCCTACACGATCATTCCCAAGCAACTCGAAGGCAGCAAAGCAGACGGCAGCAAGCAATCCATTCACTCGCTCTGGTCACGCCGTCACAGCACCAAGTTCAACGGTGCCAGCTACCCCGTGCAACGCGGCGCAGCAGCCGTATTCTCCGAAGACGGCAAAGCCCAGGTCGCCGCACTCATCGATGGCTACATGGGCAACGCCGCACTAATCCGCGAGGCCTGTGAAAAAGCCAATCTCGCAGTTTATGGCGGCGTTAACGCCCCCTACGTCTGGGTCGCCTGCCCAGAAGGCATCGACAGCTGGGGCATGTTCGACAAAATGCTCGGAGAGGCCAACGTCGTCATCACGCCCGGGGCCGGGTTCGGTGCCGCTGGCGAAGGCTTCTTCCGCATCAGCGCTTTTAACAACCGCAAGAATGTTGAAGAAGTCTGCCGCCGGATCGCGACGGCTTTTGGCTGAATCACAGCCAAGAGGAAAGGAACCGCTGTTTGACGCTGCTGGGGATTTCTAAATATGAAACCTAACAAACTTGGTCTCCTGCTGATTACGTTATCAGCGATAGCTCTTACCTCACCTATCGCTTCCGCTGCCGACTAACCCATCGTCGTATTCATTCTTGCCGACGACCTCGGCTACGGCGACCTCGGCTGCTACGGGCAGGAGAAAATTCAAACCCCACGCCTCGACAAGATGGCGGCGCAGGGGCTGAAGTTCACCGACTTCTACGCTGGCTCGACCGTCTGCGCACCTTCGCGATGCGTGCTGATGACCGGCAAGGATACGGGCCACTGCTGGGTGCGCGGCAACTCCACCGGCAGCGATGCGCAAACCCTGCAGGCCGACGAATTCACCGTCGCCGATATCTTTAAGACTGCAGGCTACGCGACCGCCCTATTCGGTAAATGGGGACTCGGTGAACTCGGCTCCACCGGCCATCCGAACGACCACGGATTCGACGAATTTTACGGCTACTTAAACCAGCGCCACGCCCACAACTACTACCCCGAGTTTCTGATCCACAACAAACAGATCGAAACGCTGCGCAACACCACCGATCCGCGTTGGATTGAAGCAAGGAAAGCCAAAGGTCTCGGGGACGACGGCGCCGGTTACGCCACCCCGGAAGGACGGGTCGACTACTCCCATGACCTGATCATGGACCGCGCCCTGACTTGGCTGCAAAAAAACCACGAGCAGCCGTTCTTTCTCTACCTGCCGCTGACTATTCCGCACGCCAACAATGAAGGCAACCTCGGCACAGGTGACGGTCAGGACGTGCCCGATCACGGCATTTACAGCGCAAAGGACTGGACCACACCAAACAAAGGTCAGGCGGCGATGATCACGCGCATGGACAGCGACATCGGCAAGCTTCTCGACCAGCTCGTCCAACTCGACATCGCCGAAAACACTTTGGTCATTTTCACCTCCGACAACGGCCATCACAAAGAAGGCGGCAACGACCCTGAGTTCTTCGACGCCAACGGTCCGCTGCGCGGCATGAAGCGCGACCTCACCGAAGGCGGCATCCGCATACCGGCGATCGCCTACTGGCCCGGCAAAATCACCGGCGGCGGTGTCACCGATCACGTCGGCTACTTCGGTGATCTGCTCGCCACCGCCTGCGCGATCACCGATCAGAAAGTTCCCGCCAACACCCAGTCGATTAGTTTTCTACCGACCCTCCTGGGGGACACCACTCAGCAGAAACAACACGACCATCTCTACTGGGAATTCTACGAGCAGGGCAGCCGCCAAGCCGTGCGCTTCGGACCGAAGGCAAAGTGGAAAGCCATTCGCGAACCAATGCTGACCGGCGACGTTCAACTTTACGACCTCAGTCAAGATCTCGGCGAGGAAATTGATCTCGCTGCCGCGGAGCCCAAGGTCGTCGCCGAAGCGGTCGCCCTGATGGAAGCGTCACACGTTGCCGATCCCAACTGGGTGGTGCGCGGCAATGGCAAAGCGCCTAAGAAATAGCTGACGTCTGCTCCAGCGATTCTCGACCGAGGCCGGGAATCTTCGAAAGATCGTCTTCAAACGGGCGCAGCTCGTAAATCACCTCGCGATCGACTTCGCGGTATTGCTTCAGTCGTTCTTCGCCATCAGAGGCACGTTCCAGCCACAGAGTTAAGCGATCGACCGTCTGTCGACCCGAGTTGATAACCTGCTGAACCGTCTCTTCAAGACAAGACGGCAGCGTCTTACTCTCCAGCGCATCCCCCATGCGCCGCAACAAACGCCACTGAGTCACCCGCGCCAAAGCCAGCGTTTCGACATCGCTGCTCGGCTTCTCTATGTGACGCCGATAAAACCACTGCAAGGGCTTCAGAACCCGCACGTGGGACAGGCTCGCATCACGAATCGCACGCGACAGCAGACTCGCGGACTTCATCCCGACCGCACTGAGTTCAGTGAGCAATTCAGCAAACTCGGAATCCTGCGCCTCGCCGCCCATCGCCGCAAAGCGCAAAGAGTCTTCAATCAGACTCTGTCGAATCCAATTCCATTCCCAGGCAAGCTGATGGGTATCTCGATGCGCCGTCGTCATAAACAAGGCGATATCCTGCCACGTCAGCGACCACAGCGACTATTGATATAATCGAACCAATCATCGACTCAGTCGATGATTGGTGAGGCCTTGCTCCGGCGCGCAGCACCATTCTAATACTCCTGCTCACGCCATGACACGAGGCGCATACTGCCGTCATCGTCCTCGCTGGGATCAAAGAAACCCTGCTCTACCAAAAAGCGGTCCGCACCGCTGATCGTCGCCTCGTAAGAAACGACATCGACATTGAAATTAAAAAAGCCGTGCCCTTTGCCCTGAAAGATCTCGATCTCGCAGACGTTTTTCTTGCGCTTCATACGCTTGGCAAACTTCGCCACGCTGGCCGACGGCACGACGCGATCCGAGCTGCCTTGGAAAATCAGCATCGGCGGCAAGCTCTTACGGATGAAGCGCGTCGGGTCGTAGCGCTTCGCTTCATTGATGTCCGCAAAACGTTCGAATCCGTAGCCTTTCTTGGAAAGATCGACGATCGGACTGAACAACACCATCGCATCCGGCACGCAGCTCAACAGAGCCTCACCTGCATTGTCCTCGAAGCCATCGACCATTGCCGCCGTAGCGATTCCATGAGCGGCCGCCGTTGCCCCGATGGCGATCACCTTGCTCGGGTCGATATCGAGATGCTCGTGATTGTAACGCGCCCAGCGAATCGCGGTGCGGATGTCGGCCATGGTTTTTACCGGCCCGGTCTCATGGGTGGACTTGGTTCGATATTCAAAAACCATCGACACCGCTCCGCGGCTCGCAAAGTAAAGTGCATGCGGCGCGAATTGAGCGATCTGTCCACTATCCCACTGGCTGGAGAAAAAGAACAACACCGCCGGTCGCGGTCCGGTGTCAACCGCCGCCGCCGCCGGGTAAAAGAGATGCACCGAAAGATCCTCTCCGGCATCGAGCGGTTCCAGCGGCTTGTAGACAAAGCTCTCCGAACTTTCAAGGAGGGCCTTGTTTCGGTCGGCGACAGAATGGGCAGGTTGATTCATGAAGGCCGAATTGGGGCCGATACTCTGCGGCCCGTGAATCCGATACGATAGATAAGGTTTGTTAGCTATTCAAGTCCGCGACACGCTTTCGTTCGGCGTCGTTTTTCCTGCCGAAGCCACGTGCCGCGTGCTACATTGGCCGCCCGCCAATTTTACGATGCCCCAACCAGCTGCCATTTCTCTCCATCTCATCTTTTTTCTCCTTTTTGCACTGGCACCCTGCTGGTCGAATGCGCAGGACGCAGCGCCCACTTCGATCGAGGCGACCAGTCAGGAAGCGACCAAAGCCGTCTCGTCGCCTGAATATCAGACAGGGTTTCAGACCATCTACAACGCTTGGCGCGACGCCATGCAGGCGAAAAATTATGGTGCCTGGACGAGCGCGACTGCTGCCTATCGACAGGCGGAAATCCGCAACCGCATCATTTCGCAGAAGCAGCTGTTTCCCGATGCCATGTTCGAAGTCCCCCTCAGCGCCCCGCAACTCGCGCAGCTGAATATGATCGATATTTTTGTCAAAGGGCCGACTGCAACCGCCGTCTATTTTGGAAAACTCGACTTCGGCACCGGCGGAGACGGCAACAATCCCGACAGTTTTCTGGTACTGCGCTTCGCCGGCGAGGGCGATGCCTGGAAGTTCGACAACATGCGTGTCATCAAATTTGGACCAGGTTCTGATCTGCTGCAAAAAATCCGGCAAGGGGATTTCGGCTTTCTCCAGGACCCCGAATTTCAGCCATCCGGCGTCGTTCCTCCCGTTGCCGCGCCGGTGTCCGTGCCGAGCTTTCTCGCCGAACTCTGGGTGAGCGCTATTGGCTACGAAGCTACCGTCACGATCAACGGTCAGCACAGCAACACCGTCGTCAATAACACCGGCCGTGACCTCGTCATAGGCGGTCTCAACCGCGGCGACAATCGCATCGGCTTCACCATCAAGCCCGACCCCAACGCGGACCCATCGATCCCCAAACGGCTCGAAGTCGCCGTCTACGCCGCCGGCAACGAAGCCAGCCCTGCCGAACGCGTCTACCACTACCGCGGCGATCCCAACGCAATGCCCGAGGGCAAAAGCGACACGATCAAGCTGAAGTAAAATTGAGCCGCCAACTAGTCTTCCGCCGGCGCGCCATCGAAGAAATCGACGAGGCCCGTCTCCAGCGAATACTCGGCGCCGACGACCAGCAACTCGTGGTTCTCGATCAAGTGCTCGAGCGATTGCGAACCGTGACGCAGGTGATTTGCTGAGTCGCGCACATTGGCCCGCACCGCGTGGTGCACCAGCGCCTCGCGATCATTTTTCAAATCGGTCTCCATCAAAGTCTCCACCGCTGGCCGGATCCGGTCGACGATCGATGCTAGATTCGGCGAACGACTTTGCGACGGACGCTCCAGTTCATCAAGCGTCGCAGTGATCGCACCACATCCCGAGTGGCCTAACACAACCACCAGACGAGTGCCGAACTTTTCCGCGGCAAACTCGACACTGCCGACCTGCGATGGCGCGACGATATTTCCTGCAACACGAATCACGAACAGATCGCCGACCCCCTGATCAAAAACCAACTCTGCCGGCACTCGAGAATCCGAGCAACCGAGAATGATAGCGCCGGGCTCCTGACCTGAGACCAAGTCACTACCCCGATCCCCACACGTAACCGCTGACTGATCTCGGTTACCTTTGGCAAATCGCAGGTTTCCTTCGCGCAATCGTTGCAGCGCATTCAAAGCGGTCATCATCGGCATGGCATTAATTCGGTAACAGCAAACAGATCCCTCGAGCATCTCATTCTTCCACGCATCTCTCGATGGAAACAAGCACCGATAGTGTTCGCGTCGGCTCAACGCAAATCTGGACGCGGCACGATGCCGAGAAAATTGCGCACCCGCTTATACGGGTTCACCTCGAAATCCTTACGCCCTGCTCCGCGATCGAAATACAAACCCGTTGAACTGCCTCCGTCCAGATTCAGCGCACGCTGCGGCACAAACTCAGTGATCACATCTCGATCTGCCAGTACCGCACCAAGCTCGGCCAGACTTAGCGCACTCGACGTGCCCATCGCCCACAGCCCACCGGCACCATGCTCCCCGTTCCACACCAGAAACGTTCGTCGCCGCGCCGACTCGCTCGACAGGCCCTTCACCACCGCTCCCCGATCCACCAGAAACGGCCCCGCCTGCAGCAACGAAGTGATGCCCCGATGATCCTGAAATTCGCTGCGCCGCTGCAATCGTAGACCCGAACCATCCGCGATCACCAGACCCGACAACAGCTTCGACGTTTCAAATTTATTGATACGCTCGCCGTCGGTAACCATCAGCCCAAGCGGCCGAAAATCCGGATGAAAAAATCCGCCATTGCAACCGGCCAGACAGAAACTCGCCTTCATCGCCGCACTGATATTCTCATGAATCGGCTGCGCAGCCGTGCCCTGATCAATCACCTTGAGCGTAAAAAATTGCGTTTCAAAAAACACCAGCTGCAGTCGACGTTTCGACAAAATGCCGTTGTCGCCGGCTGCGCGCACCGTCTTTTCGACAAACGAAATGCCCTCCCCCAAGTCCTCCGGCGTATCGCTCGCCAGCAAATCCCAGTCACCCGCCCTCAGTGGCAGCGCCGACCCCGCCGCCAACAACAGCCCGAGCACCCCGGCCAGCGCCACTCGTAATTTTCCCAATCCAGACATCGATCGACACCCAAACACCGACTCCGCTCGCTGTCTATCGACTAACAAGCTCATCGTCTCCTCAGTGAAAAATTGTAGGGCGGGCGCTCCGCCCGCCTCAGTGGACAAGCCCAGATCAAAGCGGTGAGCGCTGCGCCCGCTTTACCATCATTCCACCAAAACCGCCGACTCCTCGTCGATAAAATCTCCGCTGTCCTTCGGGTAAAACTCTGTGCCACACTGACCATACCGCTCCCAGCCATGAAATCTTTCACCGCAATCATCCTCACTCTCGCCGTCACCATCAGTGTGACCCAAGTCCCCGCCGCTGATGAAAATACTAAAGTCCCCGCTGCAATCGCCGAAAAAGGCGAACTGATTTTCTCCGACGATTTCGAGCGCAACGAACTCGGCGCAGACTGGCAGCCACTGATCCCGACCTTCGCCGTCGCCGACGGCGTCATGAAAGGCACCCAGACCCGCGACGATCACGGCGCCGTCGGCCGCGTTTACCGACCAATGGAAGACATCGTCGTCGAATTCAAATTCCGCTTCGCCGGATCACCCACCTTCAACGTCGTGTTCGATGACAAGAACTTAAAAGAATACTCCCACGCCGGCCACGTCTGCCGCGTCGCCGTCACCCCCACTCAGATCCGGCTCGGCGACGACAAGGAAGGCATCATGCGCAACGACATTTTCAAAATGCGCAAAGATCCGGCCAAAAAAGCCGAAGCCGACAAGCTGCTCGAGGGCCGCACCGCCGTCATCAAAACACCGGTCGATCCCGAAACATGGCACACCATGCGCATCGAAATCGCCGGCGACGAAATGCGCGTCAGCCTCGACGAGAAGCCAGTCGGCTTTTTAAAATCACCCGGCCTCGCTCACCCCACCAAAGAAAGCCTGCACTTCACCGTTACCGGCAGCGACATGCTGTTTGATGAGGTGAGGATCTGGCGAGCGAAGTAGCAGTTCGGATGAAGCCCAAGGCAAAGAACTTTGAGAAACTCTGCGAGCGCCGAGACTTGGTCTCCATCTATAGGGAGAGCATCGATTCAGCGCGCCTCCAGGGCTTTGTTCTCGGCCATTCGAAGGCCCTCGTCTGCCTCTACCAATTCAAGGACTTTATTGGCGACGGCATCATCGTCATCCGGCGAAAAGACATCAGTAGTCTCGAAGTCTCCCCCTCCGATCGTAACGATCTGGCCATGCTCACCGCCGATGGAATTGTCGAAACATTGAATTTCACTTACCAGCCGCCGCTCGAGTCATTTCGCGAATTTCTCGAATCACTGGCCGACACGGAAATCGTCATTATTGAAAAGGAAACCGGAAACAACACCGTTTACTTCATCGGACGAACGCTGAGCATCGAAGCCGATCGTTTCGCCGGACAATACTTCAACCGCGAAGCCGAGTGGGATGACGACCCTTGGGAGGTAAAATTCAAGAAGATCACCTGCTGCCAGATCCGGACCAACTACACCGAAACCTATGCTCGCCATTTCGCCCGATTGGAATCCGCGATTTCGACGTAGCCAAATTAGAAAGGCTTGGCGTTCTATTTACCACTCCGGACCGGCGCGACCACAGTCTCCCCGAGTCCCAATTTCTCCACCTCGGCGGTGCGCCCGTCTTCGCTGACCGTAATTTCGTATTCCAATTGAGCCGAGCGTTGCGCCCACCATACGACAAACGTTCGGGCCTTTTCCGTGGGTTTGTAGCTTCGCTCTACCTGAGTGCCACCTAAACCATGCCAAACCGCTGCGCCGTCTTTTTGAAACGAGAGTGCGACGTCCTTATCGGGGGCACCAAACATGGGAAACTCGATTTTCTTTCCCGCCAGAAGAGCGAATTCGTCGGACCCGGCATCTGAACTTGAATCTTCCATCCTCGCTACCGACGCTTTCGCCAAAGACGCGATTTCATCGTTGAGCCTCTTGATATTCAATTTGATCGCGTTGGCTTCGTCCAACTTCTTCGCCTCGAGAGCAATGTCGAGTTCCACCTGATAAAGCTCCAGGTAGCGTTTGTTGAGTGTGATCAGTCCACGACTCCGATCCGCGGTATAGCGCTCATCGACCAACTCCGATCGAGTGGGCAAATCGGCGGCAACTGCCCAACCAACTGACAATGAAACGATAAAGAGTGAAAACACAGTTGTGCGTAGGTTCATTTCAGTGGAGCGGGTTGAGGGTAGTTGCGCTGGGTAACCGCAGGCATAGTGGACCAAAATCGCAGTTCCAGTCAACTTTGGAACGATGCGCTAACGGGCGAACGGGCGAACGCATTCGTTGCCGGTTCAGCATCACGGCGTTCATCCGGAGTCGCTGCCTCCCGCTCACCCGACCTTTTCCGCCACTGCCATCAAGGTCTGAAAGTGCGGAGATTTCTTCTCGCGGTCGACCACCGTCAGTTCGGCATTTTTGAAGCCGGCTGACTCAAGAAATTGCATAATCTCGACTTCGGAAAAACCGAGCCAGACATCGGCGTAGAGTTCACGCGCTTCCTCAAAGCTGTGCTTCAGCAGATCAAGAATCACCACCCGCCCTCCGGGTCGTAGAATACGAAACGCACTTTCGATGGCTCGCTGCGGTTTTTCCGCATGATGCAGCGCCTGGCTGAAAAACGCCAAGTCGACGGATGCGTCATCGATCGGTGGCTCCTCGATATCACCGAGCCGGAACTCAAGGTTCTTATAACCGTTTTCGCGCGCCACGCCGGAGGCGAACTCGATCATTTTTTCCGAATTATCGACCGCGATGACTTTCTCCGCCCGCTGAGCGAGCAACTGCGAAAAGGTGCCCTCACCAGCGCCGAGATCAGCGATCACCTGCGGCGGCATAAGTTTTAGCAAGGTCTCGGCGAGGCCTTTCCATGAACGTCCCGGGCAGTAACTGCGACCGAATTTCCCCGCCAGACGGTCAAAATACGTCCGCGCCTTGTCGCGACGCTTGCTCAGCACCGATGCTAGTGCGGCCCGGTCGGCTTCGATTTCATCCAACTCATCGGCAGCCATCTCGACGGTTTCCAGCAATCGCGCGCTGGCCTCGTCATTTGGCGGCAAAAAAGCATAAATGCTCTTCTGCCCGGCCCGGCGGTCTTCAACTAGCCCCACCTGCCGGAGCTGCGACAGCTGATTAGAGATTCGCGACTGCGCCATCGCAAGGATTTCCTGCAATTCAGCAACCGACAACTCCTCCCGCCGCAGCAGTGACAAAATTCGAATTCGCGTCGGATCGGCCAACAGGCGCAGAGATTTTAGAATTGACGACATGGCATCCAACTGCAACATATCAACGTATCACGATTTGTAAATATCTAGCAATTATCTGAACACTATGGCCTCCAGCTACATCTTTTCTTCCGAGTCCGTCACCGAAGGTCATCCCGACAAAGTTTGTGACACCATCTCCGACACCATCCTCGATGCCTGTCTCGAACAGGACCCGAATTCGCGAGTCGCTTGCGAAACCATGGTTAAAGACAATCTGGTTGCAGTCGGTGGCGAAATCACCACGCACGCCGACAACGACATGCACGCGCTCATCAAGAGCACCCTCTCGGGCATGAACTACGACTCGGAGTACGCCGACGGCACCGACTACAGCTACACCTGCAAATTCGACGCGCAGAGCTTTTTCTTCATGAACCTGCTCGGCCAGCAGTCGCCGGACATCGCGCAGGGCGTCGACGCCGCGGCAGCCAACGATAAGGAAACCGCAGAACAGGGCGCCGGCGATCAGGGCATCATGTTCGGTTACGCCTGCAACGACACGCCGGAGCTCATGCCCACCGCGATTGCTTACTCGCATCGTCTCGGCGAAGCTCTCACGCAGTTGCGCAAGGATCGCACCCACACCTGGCTGCGTCCCGATTCAAAAACTCAGGTCTCAGTCGAGTATGTCGACGGCAAACCAAACCGTATCACCGCAGTGGTCGTTTCGACCATGCACGCCGCGGAGATTTCTACTGCCGAGATCCGTGAGATCCTCAAGAAGGACCTCATCGAAAAAGTCCTTCCCGGCGATTTGCTCACCGAAGACACCGCCTACCACATCAACCCGACCGGCCTGTTCGTCATCGGCGGTCCCGAAGGTGACTGCGGTCTGACAGGACGCAAAATCATCGTCGATACCTACGGCGGCATGGGCCGTCACGGTGGCGGCGCATTCTCCGGCAAAGATCCGTCAAAAGTTGACCGCTCCGCCGCTTACATGTGTCGCTGGGTAGCGAAAAACATTGTCGCCGCCGGCCTCGCTGATCGCTGCGAACTACAGACCGCCTACGCCATCGGCTTCCCCGAGCCGGTCTCGCTGTCGGTTGACACCTTTGGCACCAACACCGTCGACGAAGCCAAAATTGAAGCCGCTGTGAACGAAGTATTCTCGTTCAAACCCGCCGATATCATCAGCCAGTTGAATCTGCTTCGCCCGATCTATCGTAAGACCACCAACTACGGCCACTTCGGTCGCGAGGCGGAGAGTGACTTCTTGACCTGGGAGAAGACAGACAAGGTCGACGCCCTTAAATCGGCCTGCGCCTGATCCCAAATTTTAGAAACCGAACATTCAACCCCGATTAGAAAATGAGCACCGACACAATCGAAACCACCGACTACCACGTCGCCGACATCAGCCTGGCTGATTTTGGAAGAAAAGAAATCTCCATCGCCGAGCACGAAATGCCCGGCCTGATGGCGACCCGTAAAAAATACGCCGCCGAACAACCACTCGCCGGCGTGCGCATCATGGGCTCGCTGCACATGACCATTCAGACCGCCGTGCTCATCGAGACACTGGTCGACCTCGGCGCTGACGTGCGCTGGTGCTCATGCAACATTTTCTCGACTCAGGACCACGCCGCTGCCGCCATCGCCGCTGCCGGCATTCCGGTTTTCGCATGGAAAGGCGAGACCCTCGAAGAATACTGGGACTGCACTGAAAAAGCCCTCACCTGGCCCGACGGTTCAGGCCCGCAGCTGATCGTTGATGATGGCGGCGATGCCACCCTTCTGATCCACAAAGGCGCCGACCTCGAAGAAGGCGACAGCAGCTGGGTCAACAGCGAGAGCGGATCGCACGAAGAGAAGGTCATCAAAGACCTGCTGAAAAAGATCAACGCTGAGAACCCTATCAAGTGGACCAACTACTTGAAAGACTGGCAGGGCGTTTCGGAAGAAACCACCACCGGTGTGCATCGCCTCTACGAAATGCACGAAAAAGGCAAACTTCGCGTGCCCGCCATCAACGTCAACGACTCGGTTACCAAGTCGAAGTTCGACAACCTCTACGGCTGCCGTGAATCGCTCGTCGACGGCATCAAGCGTGCCACCGACGTCATGATCTCCGGCAAAGTCGGCGTTGTTTGCGGCTACGGCGACGTTGGCAAAGGCTGCGCTCAGGCGCTGCGCGCTCAAGGTGCTCAGGTCGTCGTCACCGAAGTCGATCCGATCTGCGCCCTCCAGGCCGCCATGGAAGGCTTCCGCGTGCTAACTGTAGAAGACACCCTCGGCTGGGGCGACATTTACGTCACCACCACCGGCAACTACGACATCATCCGCCTCGAACATCTGACGAAGATGAAAGACCAGGCCATCGTCTGCAACATCGGTCACTTCGACAACGAGATCCAAGTCGAGCCGCTCAACAAACTCGCCGGCGTCACCAAAGTCGAAGTTAAACCGCAGGTCGACCAGTACACCTTCGAAGACGGCCATCAGCTCTACTTGCTCGCCGAAGGCCGCCTCGTGAATCTCGGCTGCGCCACCGGCCACCCGAGTTTCGTGATGAGTAACAGCTTCACCAACCAGACGCTGGCGCAGATCGATTTGTGGGCAAACCGCGAGGGCAACAAGCCCGGCGTCACTGTTCTTTCCAAAGAACTCGACGAAGAAGTCGCCCGTCTGCATCTCGAAAAAGTCGGCGCCAAGCTGACTAAACTCACGCCTGAGCAAGCAGATTATATCGGCGTCAAAGTCGAAGGCCCTTACAAGCCGGCACACTACCGCTACTAAGCGTTGATCGGCTTAGGCCGCTCATCGTTTACCTGTTTTTCAGCAGCGGTTAATCATTAACAGCCCGCCCGCATTTCGATGCGGTGCGGGTTTTTTTATGACCATAGTGACTTTTGCACAGCCAACTGGTATCCAAAGATCGAGAACTGTGGACCAAGCTAACCAGACAACGACGCCCGACCCGATGGCAGACGAGAACTTGGTGGCGAGGTGTCAGGAAGAATTACCCGACTGCCTCGACGCTTATCAAGAACTCGTGCGTCGATACGAAGGCCTCGTGTTCAGCACCTGCATGAAAATGCTCGGAAACACTCAAGACGCCGAAGAAGTTTCTCAAGACGCGTTTCTCAGGGTTTTTCACAAGATCCATCAGTTCCAGGGGCGTTCGGCATTCAAGACCTGGCTGTTTCGCATCGTCTACAATCTCTGTCTCGGCAGACGCAAGACCCTCGCTACCCGCCGCGAACGGATGGAAAGCGTCAGCGAGGAGATCACCGCCGAAGTCGAAGCCATCGGCGCCAATGCTTCCGCCGCACACGGTCCCAACGAGATGGTCCGCGAAGCGCTCGCCGACATGCGACCCGAAGAACAACAAATCATCGTGCTGCGTTTCATTTCCGATCTCAGCCTCGATCAGATGGCCGAGGTGCTTGATATCGGTCTGAGCGCCACCAAAATGCGACTCTACCGGGCGATGGAACATTTCAAAGAGCTCTACAGCGAACTGGCCGAAACCAAAGGCGTCAAGCCCACCCGAGGAGATACTCCGCAGCCATGATCACCGAAGAACAATTTTCTGCCGCCGAGAGCGAAGTGGCCGCCATGCTCGGAATTTCGAGCGGACACGGCTTCCCCGACCGCAATCTGAGCGAGGGACAGTCTACAGCTTCCGCAACCCGTATCACGCGCGCCATCAGAGCCGCGCAAGCAGAAGCTGCCGCCGCCCGGAGAATTGGGAAAATCATGGCACGCGTCCAGTCCGAATATGTCCACCACAACCGCTTGAAATAATTCTAAAAAAGATCTGAAAGCTGTGACTTTACCACCCACCTCCGAGTCTAAAGCTATGACTACCCGATTCGGCGACGGTTTGGGGTGTTAAGACAGGGATCCCCCCCGATTCAAGCAAGGCCTTAGCTAACCAAATCGTCGCATATCTCACTTTCTCCCCGAACTCAGCCCTACCTCCCCACAAAGAACTCCCCATTTTCAAATAGCCGGTGCCGCACACGAAAGCACACCGCATCCCTTTGCAAAAGTCTTCGGACTTGAGCAATACCGACCGTCAGTGTCGTGGTCATACTCCACGGTTCCTCAGATCCGGCGCTGACGGTCACCCTTTCTTCCCTCGGGGCGGCGCATTTTGCGACCGCCCTTTTTTTTGTACCCGGGCACCGAGCAATCGAAGAATCTTGTAACCCGCTGCCAACTGCGGGCGTCTTTCCCAAGATGAAAGAACCCAAACCACTAACCCATGCCCCCTGATGACAAAGCAACCCACCGTATTCTTTCGATTTCCGGGCTTTGCCTTTGCCTGATGATTTCGTAACACCAGAGGAGTGTCAGAGGACGAAGATGGCGAGTTGGTCCGCAAAGCCCTCGATGGTAACGATTCGGCATTCGCCGAGTTGGCCGAACGCTATCGCTCCCGGGTATTTGCCACCGCCTCACGCTATGCCCGCGGACGCGCCGAACTCGAAGATCTCGCCCAGGACATATTCATCCGCGCTTGGAAAGGCCTGAAAAGCTACCGCGCCGACGCCCCCTTCGAACACTGGTTCATGACCATCACCATCCGCACCTGCTACGATTTTTTACGCAAACATCGCAAACGAAGAGAAAACGAAGTCCTTGTCGAAAATTCTCCCGCCGATCTTTACGCCGACAGCGCCGATACCACCGATCAACAAATCCACAAACGCCGCGACGCCTGGGAAATCATCGATCGCATTCTCACCGAACTCAACGACAAGGAACGACTCATCATTACCCTGATGGAACTCGAGGAAAAAACTGTCAAAGAAACCGCCGCCCTGACCGGTTGGAGCGAATCCAACGTCAAAGTCCGCGCCCATCGCGCCCGCCATAAGATGCGCGAAATTTATCAGCGTCAACGCAAGCCATCAACATCATGAGCACGCCAAGCGACACACCGTCCGACGACTTCGAGGCCACCCTCGCTCTCGCTCGCGACTACCAGCCCGACACCAGTCGAGCCGAGTTCGGCTTCGGCACCCGCCTCTCCGCCCATCTCGCCGACCTACGCCGGGAAGGCGTCACACCCGCCGGCAGCTTGTGGGATGAAGCCCTCACCTGGCTGTGGGGCGGAGCCGCCGGAGCCGCTCCCGTTGTTGCCGGACTCGCCGTGTGGTTCGTTGTCGCCAACGGGCTCAATATTCACCTCGACTCCGATCTTGGCAGCCTGTTTCAGCACCTGACGTCCTACCTTCCCTTCGGCGTCGGCGAATAATTCACTGCATCTAACAAGTGGCTTCCAAATTTAAGAAACGGCTCGGCTTCGGCTGCGGCATCTTCACCCTCCTCGGCATCGGCTTCGTCGCCGGCGCGATTTTCGCTCTTGCACTGGCGATCAACATCGACCGCAAGACTAGCAATTGGCAGAGCGAAGAGTCGCAGCAATTCGTCACCAACCACTTTCAGAAATACCTCGATCTCACGCCCGAACAACGCGAGAAGATCGAGCCCATTATTGGCGAAGGGCTCAAAAAACGCTGGCAACTTCGCCGTGACTACAACGAGGAAACCGACCGCCTTTTCGTCGAAGAATTCATGCCGCAAATCAGCGAGTTCCTGACCGTCGAGCAGAACCAAAAACTGGATAAACGCCTCGCCCAATGGCGCAAAGAAAACGGCGTCACCGGATCGCCAGCCAACTAGCTCCTAGCTCCTAGAAAATAGCATACCGCCTCGCGGTCATTGCGCAGCAGAAGGTAGCGCCCCGCCAGCGTCGGCGGATTCCACGACGTGCCGCCGGAATTTTCCAAGCCGGCTAACTCACCCAGCTCCTGATGCCCATCCGGCGTCGCCGCCAGCAGCACCACCTTGCCCCGCTCCGTCTGCACAAGAAACGTATCACCGTTGATCAACAACTGCTGACCGAAGCCATAGCGTCCGCCTTTCCACACCTTCGAGCCATCGCTCAGATCGATGCAGGCAAAGATCCCTTCATCGAGCCCGTAGGCATGGTCATCGATGACTGTCGCCGAACTGAATTTCGTTTTCAGACGGTTCGTTTCCCATAATTTGGTGACCGCCCCCTTGCCCCCGGCAC
>JBBKXR010000146.1:0-42316 GCA_037969585.1 Verrucomicrobiales bacterium | reverse complement strand
GGACAGAGCGGCATCGAAGTTTCCGATCTTTTTCCTGAGACAGGCAAGATGGTTGATGACCTCTGTGTGATCCGTTCGATGAATCACCGCATCCCTGTGCATGGTCCCGGAGAGTGCATCGCTCTGACCGGAACCGCAGTAGGGGATCGCCCGAGTATGGGCTCGTGGATGACCTACGGTCTCGGCAACGCCAGTCAGAATCTCCCCGGGTTCGTCGTGTTTTTATCCAACTCGACCGGACCCGCACCGCAACGCGCCGGCTGGGGTCCCGGATTTCTGCCCGCCCAATATCAGGGCACCGTTGTCGACAGCAAGACAGGAGTTCCCTTCACTTCGATGCCATCCGGCTACACTGACCAAAACCGACGCGAGCAACTCGATTTCATCAAATGGATGAACGAGCGAAATCTCGCCCAACAGGGTGCCGACTTCGAACTCGAAGCCCGAATCGCCTCCTATGAACTTGGCTTTCGGATGCAGGCCTCCGCTCCGGAAGCGTTCGATGTTTCCAGCGAAACCGAAGCGACTCAGAAGCTCTACGGAATGGACGAAGCGCCCACCGCTGAGTTTGCAAAGCAGTGTCTCATGGCCCGTCGTCTGGTCGAAAATGGAGTGCGCTGCATCCAGTTGCGCAACGGAGGCTGGGATGCGCACGGAAGTCTCGAGGGCAATCACATCGCTCGTGCCCGCGCCACTGACAAACCCATCGCCGGGCTGCTTCAGGATCTCAAGCAACGAGGTCTTCTCGACGACACTCTGGTCGTCTGGGGAGGTGAATTCGGTCGCACCCCAACCACGGAAGGCACCGCAACCGGAGCCAAGCGTGGCCGTGATCATTCCCCGGCCGGCTACTCGGTTTGGATGGCCGGAGGCGGTGTCAAAGGTGGCCAGATCATCGGCGCCACCGACGAACTCGGCTATGTGCCCGTCGATCGGCCTTTTTCCCCGGCCGACCTTCATGCGACGATGCTCGATGCGCTCGGTCTCGATCAGCACCAGCTCAACTACAAACACAAAAACCGTGCCGAGATTCCAACCGTTTTTGGCGGAGAGGTGATTCGCGAAGTGTTTGCGTAGCCAGCTTTGACGAAGACTTTTGCCGTCTATTTGAGTGGACCCGGACGAAACCCGTATACACAGCAATAGAAAAAGTCTGACCTGCCAGCCTTGCGCGGTGCGGAAGCTTGCCGACTCGTCGAGCTAGCCCTTTTGATTCGCTGAACTAATACAACAATTTATAAATGAATTCATACCACCTCGTAGGGTGCCTTTTGGTTCTCTTTCCATTCATCGTACACTCGAACGAACCCGCAGCCACTCCGGCCGGACAACTCACGGTTCGGCCCGGATTCGAAGTTGAGCTCCTGCACTCGGCCAGGAAAGACGAAGGCTCATGGATCAGCATGAGTTTCGATGACGCGGGGCGCATTCTCGTGGCGAGGGACAAAGTCGGCATCGGGAGAATCTCGCTCCGGGCAGGCGCCGAACCGACTTACGAGTTGGTCAACGATTCCCTCGAGCATTGCCGGGGCATCCTCTACGCGCATGAAAGTCTTTATGTAAACGCGACGAATTCGATGGGTTTTTACCGGCTCCAGGATACGACTGGCGATGGTCAATTCGACAAGCAGACCTTGCTCAAAAAATTCGACTATGCTTCGCGATACGGACACGGCCAAAACCAGATCGCGCTGGGTCCCGACGGAATGCTTTACCTCGTCATGGGAAACGACATGGCATTCCCGGAAGGGTTCGATGCAGACTCGCCGTATCGCGATCCGAAGAAGGATAGACTTCTTCCGAACCCGCACGATTCGGGACAGGACGATCGAGTCGGCTACATTCTGCGGACTGATGCCGAGGGGCAAACGTGGCAGATCATCGCGGGTGGATTGCGCAATCAGGTCGACTTAGCGTTCAATCGCGAAGGCGAGATGTTCACCTGGGATGCGGATATGGAGTGGGATATCGGCCAGCCCTGGTATCGGCCAACGAGACTGAACCACATTGTCTCCGGTGGCGAATACGGCTGGCGCTGGGGTAGCGGGAAATGGCCAGACTGGCAACCCGATGCTCTTCAATCGAATTTAGACACCGGACTGGCTTCGCCTACAGGTCTACTTTTCGGAGAAGGCAGCCGGTTCCCTGAGCCCTGGCGATCGCAGTTCTTGCTCGCCGACTGGCAGAATGGCCGCATCCTCGCCGCGACGCCGACACCGGTCGGAGCAAGCTATCAGTTTACCTACGAGTCATTCCTCGAAGGATCTCCGCTCAATGTAGCGGACATGGTTTTTGGTCCCGACGGAGATCTCTATTTCATTACGGGAGGGCGGAATTCGCAATCCGGCCTTTATCGAGTGCGCTACACAGGAGAAATTCCCAGCGAAAGAGAGCCTGAACAAGAAGCAGAAGAAACGCTCGCCGCTCGCGAACAGCGGGAGAAACTGGAACGTTTCCATCGAGGGCCAGTTCCGGGGGCGATTGATACTGCCTGGCCTCATTTACGAAGCAGCGACCCGTGGATTCGGTTTGCGGCACGCCTCGCGATCGAAAGGCAGGATTTGTCGCAGTGGCGAGAACGTGCGCTATCGGAATCGAACCCGGTCGCGCTTCTTGCCCTGGCCAGATCGGGTGAGACGAATCTTGATGACTGGTTGGCATCGTTCCACAAAGTTGAACTTTCGAAACTCTCTGCAGACGAACGGGTTTTCGCTCTGCGAACTCTGTCACTCGCTTTCATTCGGATTGGTGATCCTTCGAAGCATCACGAAGTCGAAATCCTCGAACAGCTATCACCGCTATTTCCAAATGACGACATTCGGGCCAACCGCCAGTTGCTGGATTTGTTGATTTTCCTGAATGCAGAGAACATGCCGGAAGCAGGTCTCGACTACTTGCAATCGACGCCGACCCAGGAAGAGCAGATCTACGCAGCTATGAGCCTGCTCCATTCAGATCCATCTCAGTGGAGCAGTGCTCAGTGGAAGCGTATCCTCGAATGGTTGAACGGCGCAAAGCGCTTTCGTGGCGGGCATTCATTTGCCGGAGTGCTAAAAACTCTACGCGAAGACTACCTCGCACTGTTAGACAAATCAGAAGCGAGCTTACCGGAAGAGCTCGTAGCGAAAGTAAGGGAAAACGAACCCCTGCCGGTCATCGCTTCACCCTCTGGAAGTTTTGTGAAGGCGTGGACCTTGGATGATTTCGAGTCGGATTTTTCCAGTGAATTGAAGGGCCGTGATTTAAAGAACGGACGCCGCGCCGCTACCGCCACCATGTGCCTCGTTTGTCATCGGGTCGGCAACGAGGGCGGACAGATGGGGCCGGACCTGACTCGAGTAGGAGGACGTTTTGATGTCCGGACACTGCTCGAATCCATCCTCGATCCAAGCGCGGTGATCGCTCCGAAATACCGGCTCACTGATTATCACATAAATGGTGGGAAAGTGGTCACGGGTTCCGTGGTCGGAGTCAGTGCAAAGGAGCTTCGAGTGGAGATCAATTCTTTTACCCAGGAAGTCGAAACCGTCGAGCGCGCCGAAATTACCAAATCCGAATTCTCCAAAATTTCGGTGATGCCGCCCGCCTTGATTTACACCTTGGAACGAGACGATATTCTGGACTTACTGGCTTGGTTGAAATCGGGGGCAGCCAAGTGAAAAAAATGTCCTGAAACCCGACGAAATTCATGACATAAGGGCGAAGGCTTTTTCTGACGGCTGGCGAAGAATGTCCTGCCTTGGTTCGGGCGGGTGCCACGATTGCCCTCGCTGACCGAGCGCGGTATCGATATAACTGTGAAGATTGTGAAAACAGCGATTAAGGGCTTTCTTCAGATCACGCTGATTGCGGGGTTGGTTTCGTGCTATATTTCGATTCACAACGCGGTCGCCGCGCCGCTTGGCAGCGCATTATCGGACGAAGAGCAATTTTTCGAAACGCAGATCCGCCCGCTGCTGGTGGAGAGTTGCTTCGAATGTCACGGCGCCGAAAAACAGAAAGGCGGCCTGCGGCTGGATTCGCCGGTGGCAGCGCTGAAGGGAGGCGACACCGGTCCGGCGATGGTACCGGGCGATCTCAAAGCCAGTCTCATGATCCGTGCCATTCACTATGGAGCGGGAGAGTATGCTGGCGAGGAGTTGGAGATGCCGCCGAAAAAGAAGCTGACTGCCGAACAAATTAAACTTCTCGAAAGGTGGGTCGCAATGGGCGCGCCGTGGCCGGAATCGTCGATTGCCCACGCCGAAACGGAAACAGAGTCAGATCCGCGCGCCGCGATCGACGCAGCTGGAGAAAAACACTGGGCCTTTCAGCCGGTGCGCAAGCCGTCGCTGCCGGAGGTCGCAAACGAAGCATGGGTGAAGACACCGATCGATCGCTTTGTGCTGGCGAAGCTGGAGAGTGAAAAAATGCAGCCTTCGCCACGTGCCTCGGATCGTGAGCTGATGCGTCGGGCGTGGCTGGACCTGACAGGAATGCCTCCGTCATCGGAGACAGCGCAGGATTTTCTGAAAGCGCCTGATTTCGAAAAATTATGCAGCGACCTGTTGGAGAATCCCGACTATGGCGAGCGCTGGGGACGTCACTGGCTCGACGTAGCCCGCTACGCCGATTCGAAGGGAGCGATCTTTGGCGAAACCAGAGAATATCCCTACGCCTACACCTATCGAGACTATGTGATTGGAGCGTTCAATGACGACAAACCCTTCGATCTGTTTGTGCGCGAACAACTCGCCGCCGACATGATCCCCGGTCGCGGGAAAAGCGATCCGACGTTGGCGGCGCTTGGTTTCCTCACGGTGCACCGGCGCTCCAATGCTGGCGGCGAGGAAGAGCAGTGGGCGGACCGCGTTGATACCGTTGGGCGCGGCATGCTGGGACTGACGGTGGCTTGTGCGCGGTGTCACGATCACAAATACGATCCAATTTCGACCGAAGATTTTTACGCGTTCTACGGCGTGTTTGCCAGCATTGAGGAACCGGAAGAATTTCCGGTGATCGGCAGTCCCAAGGCGGGCTCTGATCTGGACCGCGAGTTTCAGGCTTTCCTCAAAGACGAGGACAATAAACTCCAAAGTTACATCGACGAAACTCACGCCGTTATCATGAAACGCTTTCGTGGTCAGGTCGGGGACTACCTGCTCGTCGTCCACGATTTGCGCGAACAGGACGAACAGGCGCTGAGGACTGAATCGGGTCGCCGCAAGTTGAGTCCCGAAGTCGCGTTGCGCTGGGAGGCCTGGTTGAAGGAACACCCGAACGATCCGGTTTTCGAAATTTGGCGGGCCTTTGCCGCGTTACCGGAAAAAGATTTTGCCGCCGCTGCGGAGGACGTCGCAGCTAAGATTGATCCGACAGGATTGGGCGAACAATCCAACCCTCTGGTGGCGCAAGCTTTCAGTATCAAAGAGCCGCCGCCGGTTTCGCTCAAAGAAGTCGCCGAGCGCTATCAGTCGGTCTTCACGAAGATCGATACCGAGTGGGAAAAACGTATCAGCGCCAATCCCGAGCATCCGCCCGGTGGATTTGGCGACGACGCGGCGCGCGAACTGCTGCGTAAGCTGCTCTACGGAACGGAAGCCCCGGGCGTGATGCCGGCAGGAACATTCTATAAACTCGACCGCGCCGCTTATCTTACACTGATGAGGAAAAAGGCAGAGCGCGAGCTGCGGCTGGCCATGCATCCCGGCTCGCCACGCCGCGCCATGGTCGTGCACGACAAGGCGAAGCTCTACGATCCCTATGTTTACATTCGCGGCAACAAAGACCGCAAAGGCGACGAGGTCAGTCGTCGCTTCCTCGAACGACTTGGCGGTAGCGAGCAAGAAGCGTTCACCAATGGTTCTGGTCGGCTCGAGTTGGCGGAGGCGATCGTTTCGCCGGACAATCCTCTGACCGCCCGCGTCATAGTCAATCGAGTTTGGAGTTATCATTTCGGTAGCGGTTTGGTGAAAACGCCGAGCGATTTCGGTCTGCGTGCCGACGCGCCATCCCATCCGGAATTGCTCGACTGGCTGGCCAGCGATTTCATGGAGCACGGTTGGTCGATTAAGCGCTTACACCGTCTCATTATGAGTTCGGCCGTCTACCAGCAGGCGAGCCACTCGGTAGCGGAAAATTTTCCGCGCGATCCGGAGAATCAATGGCTGTGGAGGTTCAGCCGACGGCGGTTGGAGTTCGAGGCGATCCGCGACTCGATGCTTGCCGTATCCGGAAAGCTCGATACAACCCGTGGCGGTCCGGCGGCGCTGATCGTAAGCGCAGGCAGCGAAGCTGCAGCCAATGTTTCCTGGCAGGTGAACCCCTATCGCCGCACGGTTTACGCCGCCGTCGAGCGGGACAAAGTGTTGCCGCAGTTGCAAACCTTCGACGTGGCCAGCCCGGACGAGACCAGCAGTCGCCGGGACATCACTACGGTGCCGACCCAGAGTCTGTTCATGATGAATTCGGAATTCCCGATGGAGATGGCTGCCGGGGTGATCGAACGGCTGGGTATTTCTGCTTCGGGATCCGGCGATAGCGACCCCGCTGCCACGATCGAAAAAGTCTACCAGCACATTTTTCAACGCCCTCCGAGCGCTGGCGAACTGGCTGCGAGTCGTGCCTTCATCAAGGGTGGCGGAAAACTCTCCCGCGCCGTTCCTGAAAAGGCGGATGCAGATTCGGAGTCGGACTGGCAATTTGGTCATGCACCTTACGACAGTAAATTAGCCACTCACGATCTAAGTGAGGTATTGTCATTCCCGTTTCTCGGTCAGTGGAAAATGCAGGGCAGTGCCGAATTTCCCGATCTGAAGAACGGTTTTGGCTGGCTGCAGTTAAGATCCACCGGTGGCCACGCCGGGGGCGGGGATAAGTGCCTTGTCAGCCGCTGGATCAGTCCCGTGTCGGGCGTCATTGAAATCAGTGGCGATCTGATCCATGGCTCCGGGATCGGCGATGGTATCCGGGCAACGATTTACCGAAATGGCGGCGAAAAGCTTGGCCAGTGGATTGCTCACAACAACAAAGCCGACACCGGACTTAAAACAGTGGCGATCAAGAAAGGCGAAATCATCGACTTCGTTGTGGACTGCATCGGTGGCGGTAGCTACGACAGCTACCAATGGAACCCGCTGATCGTGCCCACCAAGGCAACGCCGTCTATCGCCGGACGAACTGCGTGGTCGCCCAAGCGTGATTTTCCGAAACCTTCAACGGCGAAAATCGAAACCGAAAAAGATATCGCAGTCGATCCCGACAGCTTCGGTCCGTGGCAGCAACTCGTCCAGGTCCTGCTGATGTCGAATGAATTTGTGAACATCGAATAAATCATGAATCAGTTCCCGGATATCCCGCTCACCCGCCGTGAATGGCTTCAGAAAACTGGAACCGGCATCGGTGGATTGGCACTTGCTTCGATGTTGCAAGAGGAAGCCGCTGCGGCTCCGGCCGCGTCGCCCTTGGCGAACAAAAAGCCGCATCATCCGGCGCGCGCCAAGCATGTCATCCATCTGTTTATGAACGGTGGTCCTTCGCAGGTGGACACCTTCGATCGCAAGCCGTTGCTCGACCAATACGATGGCAAAACTTTGCCGCTTCACTACGATACCGAGCGCAAAACCGGCGTCGCCTACAAGTCGCCGTTCGCTTTTAAAAAATACGGACAGAGTGGCATCGAGGTCAGTGAACTTTTCGCCAAGACCGCTGAGAAACACATCGACGACATGTGCCTGGTTCGCTCGATGCATTGCAGCGTACCGAATCATCCACCGTCGACCCTGGAGATGACCTGCGGCGATCCGCTGCAGGCGCGACCGAGCATCGGAGCGTGGACGCTTTACGGACTGGGAACCGAGAACCAGAATCTTCCCGGTATGGTCTCGCTGTGTCCGGAGGGCTATCCCGGCCGTTTCGGGCCGCGCTACTGGGGATCGGGTTTTCTTCCCGGTGCCTATCAGGGCCAGTACATCGACTCTCAGTTTACACAAATCGAAAAGCTTATCGACAACATCCGCAACGGTCAGGTGTCCACCGCCGACCAGAAGCGGCAACTCGATCTGCTGCGCCAGTTGCACGGCGAACACGTGCGCCGGGTAGGGGACGAAGGCCCACTAGAAGCGCGCATCCAGGCCTTCGATCTGGCGTTCCGCATGCAGATGGAGGCCGCCGATGTCTTCGACGTCTCATCAGAGCCGAAGCAAATCCGCGAGATGTACGGCGATACCGTGCACGGTCGGCAACTGCTCATCGCCCGGCGCCTGATCGAGCGCGGGGTGCGCTTTGTCCAGGCCTGGACCGGCAAGGGAATTCCGTGGGATCACCACGACGACATCATGCTGCACAAACGCGATGCTGCGAAGTGGGATCAACCGATCGCCGCCTTGCTCACCGACCTGAAGCAACGCGGCCTGCTCGACGAAACGCTCATCCTCTGGGGCGGCGAATTCGGACGCACGCCGACGGTCGAGCTGCCCGCACCGGGAACAAATCAGGGCCTTGGCAAAGGTCGCGACCACAACAATCACGGCTTCACCGTTTGGATGGCAGGCGGCGGCGTCAAAGGCGGTCACGTCCACGGGGCCACGGATGAATTCGGTTTCAAAGCCGTCGAAGACCGCGTCCATATTCACGATCTGCACGCGACCATGCTGCACTTGCTCGGGCTCGATCACGAGCGCCTGACCTACCGCTACTCGGGTCGCGACTTCCGCCTGACCGACGTGGCAGGGGAAGTGGTGAAGGGGATTATTGCGTGAGGTTTGAATGATATTTTGACGAACTTGAGAAGATTGGATAGCAGCAGACATTTGTTTTCATTACCAAAAAGTCCGACTCAATTTTTGACTTTGAACCAATGACAACAAGAAGACAATTCCTCACCGCTACGGGCTCGACACTTGCTACTGGAGTCCTATTAGCTTCAGCCTCCGCTGCAGCAGCTAAACCGACTCCGTTTCGATTTGGACTGATGGCTGACTGCCAGTATATGGACGCTGAGCCTCATGGTCACAATTTCTATCGCGAAAGCCCGCGTAAACTTGGGGAAGCGATCGACGCCATGAACCAGAGCGAGGTGGAGTTTTCATTCCACCTTGGTGACTTCATTGATCGGGATTTCGCGAGCTTTGATGTCCTCGATCCGATTGCGGCTCGGCACGAATCGAAGCTCTATCATGCTTTGGGAAATCATGATTACAGCGTGTTGAAGCCTCTCAAAGAAAAGGTGCCAGCGCGACTTGGGCTGGAGAAAACGTATTACAGTTTCAGTAATGACGGATGCCGATTCATCGTTATTGATACGACCGAACTCAGCCTCTACAGCAGCCTACCGACCAGCGAAATGTATCAGGCTGCGAAGATTGAACTTGAAAGCATCACGGCTCCCGGTGGGGCGGCGGAACAGGCGGACGAGCGCATTCGCTACAGCAGCCGCCCTAGCAACCCGCAAATCGCATGGATCGAGACTGAGCTCGTAGCGACGAAGGATGCGGGTGAGATCGCTCTCATCTTCGGGCACCATCCAGTGCTTCCCAACAATGCGCTATCACTGTGGCAACCAGCGTTGTTCGAATCGCTTTTTCAAAAACACCGATGTGCCAAAGCTTATATCTGCGGTCACAACCACTCCGGAGCTTACGTCGAGTCAAAGGGCTTCCACTATCTCACTTTGGACGGCATGCTGCCCACAGAAAAGGAGAATGCCTACGCGATAGCCGAACTCCACTCTGATCGACTCGAAATCAAAGGTAGCGGCCGACAGCCTTCGCACAGCTTGAAATTTCGGGAGTCGAGATAGGGTAAGCATTTGATCGGCTCATGCAGTCAGCATAGCCCGATAGCGCTTGTGGCAGCTGAGGCGGTTCGGTAAGGCTGTTGAATGTCTATCAATGAGTGACTCAGCCATTCTACCAACAAATCTATCCGCTTGGTATGACAGCGGGACGCGAGTCTTGGACTCGAATCCGGAATCGCCGCGAAAATCTAAATTCAATCATCGTCGAATCGACTTTGTCTGGATGCGGGTTAGCACGCGAGGTTCAACGATTCCGCGACGCGGGAAATTTCGTTCGAATCTTCTTTGTGTCGATTGCCTCGGTGAAAGTCAGTGCCGAGCGGGTTCGGATTCGGGTGAAAAAAGGAGATCACGACGTTCCGATGGAGGATATCAGACGTCGATTTCGAAGAACGCACGTCAATGTTTTTGGAATTTTACCGACCCCTTGCAGATTAGTGGGAAATCTTTGGAAATATCGATGGCCAGTAATTAACCGCATTTGGAAAATCGGTCGATACGAACGTGATTGGCGAATTCTTGTGGGGGAGTTTCTTGAAAACGTAGGAAATGACTGAATCAAGTTGCGTCACAGCAGACAGCTTTTCTGAAGAGTTCCGTGCCGAATCCGAGAAGTGGCGTCGTAACTTCTCAAGAGCAGTGGAAAGAGCGAAAGCCGAGAACGCGCGGCTAGGTATTGTCGAAGATTTCAGCAAATACGACCGCCCTGAAGATGGGGACGATTCGCTGAAGGTTGCAGACTGCGATTCATGACTCCCCCAAAAACTGGCGAAGCACGTACTCCAAAATCCCACCGTGTTTTACGTATTCGACTTCGATTTCTGAATCGAGACGGGCAATCACATTGAACGTGACCGTCGAGCCATCTTCTTTCTCGGCGGTCACGGTCAGGTCCCCACCGGGTTTCAGACCTGCTCCTATTCCTGAAATCGCCATGGTTTCCCGTCCGGATAGACCCAAGCTATTGGCATCTTCCCCGTCCTTGAACTTCAGGGGTAAGACACCCATGCCCACCAAATTGGAACGGTGAATTCGTTCGTAAGAAGTGGCGATGACCGCTTTAACGCCCAACAAAGCAGCGCCCTTGGCGGCCCAGTCGCGGGAGGAACCCGAACCGTATTCGCTACCTGCCAGTACCACCAAAGGGGTTTTGCTTTGCTGATATTTCATGGCGGCGTCGTAGACGCTCATTTCCGTATTGTCGGGGAAGTAGGTGGTAAATCCGCCTGGTTTGGTGGCGATTTGGTTCTTGATGAACACATTGGCAAAGGTGCCGCGCATCATCACTTCATGGTTGCCCCGTCGCGAACCGTAGGAGTTGAACATCGATGACTCGACGCCCATGGATTTCAGGTATTCACCAGCGGCTGTATCTTCGGAAAAAGAACCGGCGGGAGAAATGTGGTCAGTGGTGACCGAGTCTCCTAACTTCATTAACACTCTGGCATTTTTTATATCGACCAATGGTTGCGGCGTTTCGCTGATGTCTTTGAAGAACGGAATTTCCTTAATGTAGGTGGAATCATCTTTCCATTCGTAATCCAATCCCGTGGGCGCGGGCAGATTCTTCCATTGTTCCTCGCCATCAAAAATTACCGCATATTCTTTTGCGTAATCCTCCTTGGAGGTGGCACTTTCGATGGTCTTTTGAATTTCTTCCTGGGTCGGCCAAATGTCTCTCAAAAATACATCTCGGCCATTGGCATCTTTGGCCAATGGGTCTTCCATCAGGTTGATATCCACTCTGCCTGCAATGGCGTAGGCCACCACCAGCATGGGCGATGTCAGAAAGTTCATCTGGATCTTGGGATGGATCCTGGCTTCAAAATTTCGGTTACCGCTCAATACCGATGCGGCGACAAGACCACATTCGTCGATCGCTTTTTCGATATCGGGAGGCAAGGGGCCGGAGTTGCCGATACAGGTGGTGCAGCCGTAGCCGACGACGTGAAATTTCAAAGCTTCCAGATGCTGCAACAACCCGGCACGCCTGAGGTAATTGGTCACCACCTTGGAGCCAGGAGCTAGCGAGGTCTTTACCCAAGGTTTGACATTTACGCCTCTTTCAATGGCCTTTTTTGCCACCAGACCAGCGCCCAACATGACCGAGGGATTGGAAGTATTGGTGCAGGAGGTGATGGCTGCTACCACGATCGAGCCGTCGCTCAAAGCATATTCCAGGTTTCCTTTGCTGATACGCACCGAATGCAGCGCATCACTCTCCTTCACCGCAACTTCGACATCATCGGCCACCTTTTGATCCCGCAATGGTTTGTTGAAACGGGTGCCGGATCCGCCTTCGGCATACCATGTATCACGTTCCTCCAACGGCACATAATCCCTGCCGTGAACATCTTTCAAAAGGCTTCCGAATTGGTCTTTGAGATCGGTCACCAATATTTTGTCCTGCGGACGTTTTGGCCCGGCGACCGAAGGTTGTAGGGCGCCCAGATCCACCGTAACCACATCGGAGTAATCCATGGACTCCTTGCCAGTGCGCCATAGGAGATTGCTCTTGCAATACTGTTCCACCAGATCGACCTGCGCAGGTTTGCGATTGGTCTTTTCCATATAGCGAAGCGTCTGCTCATCGATCGGAAAATACGTGATAGTACAACCGAACTCAGGCGACATATTGGAGATGGTGGCACGGTCGGGGACCGACAGATGGTCGAGGCCGTCACCGAACACTTCCACAAAATCGCCGACCACGCCGTACTTGCGCAGTTGATTGGTGATTTCGAGCACCATATCGGTTGCGGTAATGCCTTCGGGCAGCTTGCCCTTTAATTCTAAGCCGATAACTTTCGGAGTGGAAAAATAGATGGGTTGTCCCAACAAGGCCGCTTCTGCTTCGATGCCGCCCACGCCCCAACCGACGACGCCGATGCCATTGACCATTGGCGTGTGCGAATCGGTGCCGACCAGAGTGTCGGGATAGGCCCAGCCGTCCCGGACGACAACGCCCTTTGCCAAATATTCGAGATTTACCTGATGGCAGATGCCCATTCCCGGAGGAACCACCGTAAAATCCTCAAAAGCGTTCTGGGCCCATTTCAACAATTCGTAGCGTTCGCTGTTGCGCTTGTACTCATATTCGACATTCTTTTCATAGGCATAGTCAGTGCCGAAGAAATCTACCTGAACGGAGTGATCGATGACTAAATCGACAGGTACCTTCGGATTAATCCTGGCACCGTCCTTGCCCTTGCGGATGGCTTCGGAACGGATTGCAGCAAGATCAACCACCGCCGGAACCCCGGTAAAATCCTGCATGAGCACCCGTGCGGGCTTGTAAGGAACTGAAGCATCGCTTCCCTTCGGATTCCAATTGATCAAGTTTTCGACATGTTCATCGGTTACCAAAAAACCGTCATGGTTACGCAGGGCATTCTCCAACAAAATGCGGATGGAGAAAGGCAGTCGGTTTACCTGCGGATAGGCTTCCGACACTTTTTCGAGGCTGATGATGTCGAGTTCTTCGCCGTTTACTTTCAAGGCGCTTTTAAACCTGTTTTTGTCCATTTTCGTATCTGGTTAAGCTGGCTCGCTAAAAGGGGGGCGGTGGGAATTCTTACAATGTCGCCTGTTTCGGTGAAGGATCTCTAGTATGTGAGGTAACCAGTTAGGACCTTAGTCGTTTCCTATGGTAGAAGCTTTCGAAGAATTCGAGGCGGGCCTCTTCAGGGAGTCGGGGCGCTCTTTTTCCAGTCATTTCAGATTCGCGCAAGTCAAACGACGAGAGGGTTTTAAAGCCCACTAAAATGAGAAGGGAAGGGGAGAGCGGTCGCTGCCACCGTTCAAACGTTCAGTTGGGATCTAAATGCATCGATCTCACGATTGTACTTTTAGAAACGCCTGAAAAAAGCACAATCAGGGGCGCTTGTTTTTCTTAACTCCGATGACGTCTCCCAAGTTCTGCCTTTTTGTTACGCTTCTGTTGAGTGCCGCAATCGCACCTGCGATCGCTCAATTTCCAAGCGCGGCGCAAATTGCAGAAAGGGTTTCGCGACACGAATTTCACCCAGGTGATTCGATGACTCAGGATCGCGTGCTCGATACGGCTGGCATTGCCGATCTTGCTGACGGGGATTGGCGCATTAGGGTGCTTGCGGTGCGGGATATGGTCAGGCTCGCGCGGTCCGGCAACGCAATCGACGCAAAGACGCTGGTCGGCCTGCTCGATGACGATAGTGCCCATGTCCGCTACCTTGCTGCGATGAGTCTTGGTATCGTTTCAGAGGCTTCTGCCTCGGCACCTCTGCAGCTTCGACTAGCCAAGGACCCGACGACGACGGTTCGGTCTCAGGCGGCAATTTCTCTCGGTCAGATCGGGCTTGAATCATCACTGCCTGCTCTGGAGAAAGCCCTCAGCGATGATAGTTCGCGGGACGTGACCCATCAGTGCGAACTCGCGATTTATCAAATCCGGACGAAACAAGCTGCCGGCTCTGATCTCGCGGAGGCGTGGTCCGGACTGGAGGAATCGACTTTTGACACCGTGGCGACGGGGACGCCGGCTCCCGATTTTGAGTTGAAGGACACGGAAGGTAATCGATGGAAATTATCTGAACATCGCGGCAAGACGGTGGCGCTAGTTTGGGTCTTTGCCGACTGGTGTCCCGTCTGTCACGGCGAGTTTAACGATTTGATGGAGTTGGAAGAGACTTTTTCGGATGAAAAGGTCGAAGTCGTGACTGTCGAGATACACGACCGTTTTCGTTGTCGGGTGATGGTCGGAAAGGAACTGGAACCGCACTATTGGTTTTCGAAGGAATCCTTTAAGGAGGCGTACACCCAGAAAATCTGGTGGCCCCATTTGTCAGACCTGGCAGGAGCTGTCGGCGCACAGTTTGGGATCGATCCACTCGCGTTTGCGGTGCATTCGGAATACATCAATCGCCCGGCGACGATCATTATCGATCCAGAGGGAGTGGTGCGCTTCACTTACTTCGGGACCTTTTGGGGCGACCGCCCTTCGATTCACGACATGCTGAAAATCATTCGCTCGAAGAGTTACGATTTCCGGCATCCGAGACGGCTCGAATTCAAAAGCGGGGAGTAATACTCAGGCTTTGGAAAGCAGTTTCTCAATTCCACTGGACATCATCTGGTCCATCTCAGGAGCGCACCACGCTACACCTGGGGCATAGCCTCCCTGCGGATAAGCTTCGGCTGTCGGAATATACCAGGGGCCGCCATCACCGTAGGCGGCGCAGGCAACAAACCGGTTCGGGGCCGAAGCCTGGGCGCGGAGCTGATACTCAATGAAACTCTCAGCGGGGAAGTGCAGAAGCGAGATATCGTTCACGTGAAGAGAACTCAGAGTGATAGGTATTTTCGCTGCGATGCGTCGGATGAATGCAACGGTATACGCCGGTCGATTGCGCGAGACGACCGGGTTCTCTCGGTTCGATATTCCGGCCATCAATTGCTCCTCGTCGAAGCGGGGATTGAGCGGTGGCAGAATGTCCTCGGTTTCCCATGACAGCTTCTCGATGGGTTGCGGTTCGAGATGAGCCTCTGAACCGACGATCCCTTCGAGCATTCGAGCGACCAGAATCGGCCGCGTTTCCTTTGCGCCGTCGTTGTATTTTCCGGCACCGATATTACCGCCGCAGCCATTAAAATAGAGGTGAAGGCAATCGGGTTCCTGTTGCTGGCGCTGCCTGCGGGCCAAACCGCAAAAATCGGCGCTAACCATTCCGTCTCCATAATAGCTCATCGGGTGGCAGGCGTAGTAATGTGAAGCCACCAGCTTTTTGTCACCATTGTAAAAGGCGACCGTTTTCAGTTTTGGATCGATCAGGCCCTCGGGGTAACGATGATGTTCGGGGCTCTTCGAGGCGCTGCCTCTTTGGGAAATACATTTTCCATTCAACCCGATGATGCGCCGGTTGCCGGCGACGTCTTCGACCTCGGCTTCACCATGAGCAATATGAGTTACTGGAATTGGGTTTTTCAGCCCCGCCACGACAGCCTGGCGCGCGGCGTCAAGACAGCGACTAAAAAAATCAGGGTCGACGATGTGAGGCAGATCGCCCTGCTCGAGAATGATTTTCTCGGCATCCATGCAGGCGAACGGTGCGTTGTGCTGGTGCACACAATGGACCGTGACCCGATCGATAGTTGTGGCTGTGGCATCCGCGAGGGCCTGTCGCCACTGCATATGGGCTGAATTCAGAAGGCCTGTCCAGTCAACCACGCAGACTACGATCGGTTTGCCTGCTCCCAGCAAAACATAGCCAAGGGCCTCCAGCGGATCGTCGACTCCAAGGACGGGTTTGATCCAACCCCCACAGAGCGAGTGGCCCATCGGTGGCGTGACATCGAATCTGAAAGTGGCCAAATGCAGGTTTCCAGGTTTCTCCGCGCTTTTTGCATGGGTGGCAAGTGCAGCGGCAGAAGCAGTGGCAGTGGCCAAAAAATGGCGGCGGTTTATCTCAGTATTCATGACGTGTGGCTCAAACCGTAACGATTGAAAAGGGTGCGGTCGATGGCGTAACCCTGTTAAACCGACCGGTTAGATTCGTCGGTAAAATGGCCGGGCCGATTTCCCTCAAGAGCAAGAGGTGAGGAGTGAGCGGTCCGAGCACAACGAAAAACGAACCACGCAGCAATTGAGAGAGAGCGACCAGCTTTGAAAAACAATGCGCGAAGCGCCAAATTGCCCCTTCAGATGGCATTCATTTCACCGGAAAATCTGTCGGATCGGCATCACGCCAGCAGCGGACTGATTACCTCGCCGTGTACGTCGGTTAGGCGTCGCTCGATGCCGTTGTTGTAGTAGGTCAACCGCTCATGATCGATGCCGAGCAGATGCAGGGCGGTGGCATGGAGGTCGTAACAATATTTCTCCCTGTCCGCTGCTTTCCACCCCAGCTCATCGGTCGCGCCGTAGCCGACTCCGCCCTTGATACCGCCGCCGGCCATCCACGCGGTGAAGGCACCGGCGTTGTGATCGCGGCCTTTGGTTTGCGCGTCGCCTTCGCCTTTCATTTGCGCCGCCGGCTGGCGACCGAATTCGGTGGAGCAGATCACCAGGGTTTCGTCGAGCATGCCCCTCGATTTCAGGTCTTTCAATAGAGCTGCCGCCCCGACGTCGAGGACTCGGCCCCAGTAGCCGTG
This sequence comes from Verrucomicrobiales bacterium, assembly GCA_037969585.1. Taxonomy (GTDB): domain Bacteria; phylum Verrucomicrobiota; class Verrucomicrobiia; order Verrucomicrobiales; family DEV007; genus JBBKXR01. The sequence continues at coordinate 25,413 of JBBKXR010000146.1, read as the reverse complement.
GTCGCGCGGCAGGTCTTCGTGGCTGTCCCAATTGGGTCGAATCTCGCGGGCGGTGGTATTTTCCGCGCCGCAGAAAATCTGCACGAAGCGTGTGCCGCGTTCGACCAAGCGCCGGGCCAACAGGCATTGGCGCCCAAAAGGGCCGATGTCGGCGTCGTCGAGCGCGTAGAGTTTTTGAGTCGCCTCCGACTCGCCTTTTAAATCGGTCGCTTCCGGAGCGCTGAGCTGTAGGCGGGCCGCCATTTCATAGGCGGCGATACGAGCATCGAGCTCCGAGTTGCCGACGCGCTGATCGCGGTGCTTTCGGTTGAGTGTGCGCAGAAAATCGAGGCCTGCCTGATCGCTTTTGCGATTCACTCCGGCAAAGTCTTTCGGTGGGAAAAGATCGGAGAGAGGTGCCTCGCCCGCTTGCACTGACATCGTCGTCCCCTGATGGACGGCAGGCAGAAATCCAGCTCCCCAGTTGATCGGTCCGCCCGGCGGCAATCCCCGTGGGTCTGGCAACACCACGAAGCTGGGCAAATTTTCGCTCTCGGAACCGAGCCCGTAAGTGACCCACGATCCCATGCTCGGAAAACCCGGCAGGGTGAAGCCGGTGTTCATAAAAAAACAGCCCGGCCCGTGCAGCGCTGTCTTGCTGTGCATCGAGTAGATGAAGGCCATGTCGTCGATGCAGGTCGCCAGATTTGGCAGCAGGTCAGACATCCACAAACCTGATTCGCCGTGCTGCCGAAACTTCCATTGGCTCGGCATACAGGAGCCCGGCTTTGAGGCAAAGAACTGCAGCTTACCGCCGGGATCGAAGGGCGTGCCGGCGCGTTTCTCGAGCTCGGGTTTGTAGTCGAACGTATCAATATGGCTGAGGCCTCCAGGACAGAAAATCTGGATCACTCTTTTGGCGCGGGGAGCATGGTGGCGACCGTCAGCGGTGGAAGCGAAAGTCGCACTCGCCTTTCCCCCGAGCATGGCCGACAGCGCGACTCCGCCAAAGCCGCCGCCTGCTTTGTACAGCAAGTCGCGGCGCGAGAGCATCGTTGGGTTTTTGTCGGAGAGATCGGACATCAGTCGAGATAAACGAATTCGCTGGCGTTGAGTAGCGAACGACAGAAGGCAAAAAGGCCGGTTTCAGCGATCAGCGATTTGGCCCCCGCCATTTCCTCGGCACCCGGATCGCGACCGAGGGTTAGGTGAAAGGCGTGTGCGATTTGGGCATCGACGCTGTCACCGGCATCCGTCTGCAGCCGTTCGGCCAAATAGCGTGCCTGACGCAACATGAAGTCGTTGTTGTAGAGGGCCAGTGACTGCAAGGCAGTGGTGGTGGTCAGCCGCTTCGGGGTCAGGTTGGCGGGATCGGGACAGTCGAGAGCATTCATGAAAACGTTGGGTGTGGTTCTCACCACGAAGCGGTAAATGCTGCGCCGCCAAAATTCGGGGGAGTCGGCGGTGCGGTAAGTATAGATCGGTGCGTAAGCTTCCTTGTAATCAAAATCGCGAAAGCCGGGGCCAAAGGGGTCGCGGTTCAGGCTGCCGGTGACACTCAACACGGCATCGCGAACTTCCTCTGCCAGTAGACGACGTGAGTTCATCCGCCACAGGAACTGATTCTCTGCATCGACGGCCGCAGGGGCTTCGCGCCAGGTCGAACTCTGTCGCCAGGTCGCGCTGGTCAGCAGCAGCCGGTGCATTGCCTTGAGCGACCAGTTCTCGCTGAGTAATTGTTCCGCCAAAAAATCGAGCAACTGTGGATGCGACGGCGAGTCCCCACCGAGACCAAAATCGCTCGGCGTGGTAACCAGGCCCTGACCAAAATGCCAATGCCAGAGTCGGTTAACGATGACTCGGCGAGTCAGCGGATTTTTTGGATCAGTGATCCATTCCGCCAGAGCGACACGCCGCTGTCCCTCGGGCATTTCGGCATCACCAATTAGCGGCGAAAGTTGTCCGTCGATCCACGACAGGGCGGCTGGCTCGACTTCCTCGCCTGGAGACTCTGGATCGCCGCGGTCGAGTACCTGCACTGACGGCGGTTCTTTTGCGGCAACGACCCCGTAAACATTCGGTGGCGTGCCGAGTAGGCTGCGCCGCTTCTGCAAAGTTTCGAGTTCGGCATCGAGTTTAGTTAGCTGTTTCAGCTGCGCTTCGCTGGCTTGCGTCGGCGTTGCAGCGTGCAAATGAGGATCACCGAAAAACACCTGATCATGACTGATGCCGTTGCCTCCGTCCGTCGCCAACAAGGTCAGGAAGCGAGACGAATCCGCGATATCGATGGCGATTTTCACCGCGCCATCCTTGTGGCTGAGTGGTCCGTTGGTCTGCAGTTCTCCGTCAAGATAGACGTAATATTCCGCCATGTGTGCCCCGTCTTTACCTCCGTAACCGGCCACCGCGGTGAACTTCATTGCACCTAATTTTGAAGCTGCCCGAATCGCTTGCAGGTCGAAGGTGATGCCGGCGTTGGCGTGCAATCCGAGCATCGAATGCTCGCTGGAAAAATAATCGACGCCAGCCAACTCGGTCGAATGCTGACTCGCCACTGGTCCGTTGCGAATCATGTCCCAAACGCCTCCAGAGGTATCGGCAACACCGCTGACGGTCAGGCCGGTCGACGTGATCGGGATCTGAGCCTGCGCATTTTCTCCGCCATCGGGAACGACCACGCCATCGATGAAGTCGTAAGATTGGCAGGCTTTGAACGTGTTGATGTTGACGTTTCCGAGCTGACCAAATTCCCGTTCCTGTACGGCACCATTGCGAACATCGATCCCAAGACGGCGTTTTCCCGAACCGAGCCCGTTGCCGCCGCCGACGATATCCGCGAGACCGATCGGTTTGCCGCGAATTTCGTTGATAGCAAACCCGACCCGCTGAAGTTCCGCCTCAATCGTTTTCTTTTCTTGCTCATAGCGCCGCACGGCGGATTCGCTGATAACCCGGTCTTCGCGCTTCAGACCGGCAAACACCGAAACCAGCTGATAGTATTCTTTCTGCGATATCGGATCGAGTTTGTGATCGTGACAGCGCGCACAGTTGATCGTCATCGCCGTGCTCGCGGTCATCACTTGAGTGACCATGTCGTCGAGATCCAGCGCTCGCGCCGAGCGCCGCAACTCGTCACTTTTTGTTTCTATCTGGCCGACGTAATCCCAAGGGCCTGCAGCGAGAAAGCCGGTCGCGACGACCGAGTCGTGATCATCAGGAGCCAACACATCGCCCGCAATTTGTTCGCGAAGAAACTGATCGTAGGGTTTGTCGGAATTGAACGAGCGAATCACGTAGTCTCGATAGCGCCAGGCGTTCTCGCGCAATTTGTCGCGCTCAAAACCGTGGGTGTCGGCGTAGTGGGCGATGTCGAGCCAGTGGCGCGCCCATTTTTCGCCGTAAGCCTCGCTGCCCAGCAATTGGTCAACGAGCTTCTCGAAGGCAACGTCAGGATCTTTATCAGCGGCCGCCAGGTAGCTGGTCATTTGTTCCGGCGTCGGTGGCAGTCCGGTAAGGTCGAAATAAAGACGTCGACATAAAACCCGCGGCGCAGCCTCGGATGACGGCGATAGCTTTTTCTGACGTAACGTCGCGGCGATAAAGCGATCCACATCGTTGCGCACCCAGACACGATCCGCTTCTGCCGCTTCGGGAATCGCGGGAGCATGCAAGGGGCGCACCGACCACCAGTTTCCGGCGTCAAGCGCGCCATCATCCGCCGCCTGGCCTTCCAGGGCGAATGTCGCGAACAACAGGGCGCACGCTGTGTTTTTGTAGTTCATCTGAATGAATCAATCAGGATACCGACAGCTTCCGAGGGTATCAGGGCAGACGATAAGGGCAAACGCCAAGTAAAGCCGTCGATGACAGCGTCCCTATTCGCGGCATTGTGCGCGACGGTTCTGCGCCTGACGGGGCTCGATGCCGAGCGAATGATCGATCGGGGAGGGGAGTTGGTGGTAGGGATTGCTGTGCGAGTTCGGTAGGCTTCAACGACGCTGCTTCGCCGAGCGGAGCCTGCCTGTCCGTGGTTCGCGCCGGTTGACGGAGAGTGTGTGGAACGCGTTGTTCGGTTGGGTTTTTCAACCTGAGAATCTCAGCCCATTATTTCGTTTACCCAATCTACATGAAATTTTCTCCCTCCATTTCAGGGTTCGTCGCGGTTGTATCGTTACTGTCATTCTTTGGAAATCTTGATCCTGTCAGGTCAGTCCATGCTGAGGAGTCCGCGCAAGCGCCTGCGATCGAGCACCTCAGCACGGACGCGATACTCGACGAAAATGGCTCTTCCTGGCAAGTAAGGGTGCGCTTTACCACTTCGGTCCCGGCGATCTGCAGGGTTGCGAGCGGCTCTTCTGCGGACACTCTGAACATTGGCAGCCCCGAAATCGAAGCCCTGCGCAATCATCGATTCAATGTCGCAAGCACTCCCGGAAAGCCCCAGTTCATAAAGCTCCACGGCACGGCCGGAAAGCAGACCTTTTCGTCGGACGTCATTGAAGTTGCGCCGCCAAAACCATTTCCCGCCGGATCCGAACAGCGAACTGAAATTCCCCTTACCGCACAAGAAACCGGTGGCGTGGCTCGCAACGAACCGGTTACTTTTGGTTTACCGATTCCGCAAGGCGCTCTCGGCCACTCGGATGCCGTCGAACTTCTCGATGGGGAAAAATCGATCTCCGCGCAAAGCCGTGCGCTGGTCCGCTGGCCCGATCGCAGCGTCAAATGGCTGCTCGTCAGCGGACGGATTGATCTGGAGCCTAATCAAACTAAGACGCTAAGGCTTGTCTTCGGTGGCAAAGTCAAACCGCCGATGGAATCCGCTAATTCTCTGCTTCAGGAGAACGGCGACTCACTCTCTGTTGATACCGGGAAAACTCGCCTCGTCCTCGACCGCAAAACTGGGCTCGGTACCATCGAGACCGCCGACGGGTTGCTCACCAAGCTGCCTCAGTCCCGTCTCACCAGTACCGACGGTCGCGTATTCACCGGAAAAATTGAAAGCGTCACAGTGGAGGAGCGCGGACCGCAAAGGGTGGTGATTGTTACCCGCGGACATCACCTCGAGGAAGCCGGTTCAGCACTGTTTGGTTTCGAGTTGCGTTATTTCCTTCACGCGGGTGATGCCTATATCCGCGTCGATCACATTCTTCAGCACGACATCGTATCTGCCGACATGAAATATGGCGATGAGATGAAATCGTTTCGCTCCCTCGATCTCGTGTTCTCCACCGAAACTGATGGAGCGGATGTCGCGCTCGATGAGAAAAAGCATCACTCGCTTGCCCCTGGCGAACGCCTCTTCCAGCACGAGAGCGATGCCTATACCTTGCCATCCGACGGCGAAGGAACTCGCGCACCTGGACTGGCTATTTCAGGTGAGCTGACGGTGGCCGTTCGGGATTTTTGGCAGCAATGGCCGAAAGCAATCAGCGCCGAAAAAGGCGCTCTTGCTCTGGGGCTTTACCCTGCCATCACCCCTAATGACCGCTACGCGAACCGGAAAGACGAGCACATTCTCTACTACTATCTGCGTGACGGAAACTACACGTTCCGCTCCGGATTTGAAAAACGTCACGAACTGCTGATCGGCCCCGCGACTGCGCAGAGTGACCTTAAGAAAATCCAGGCACGCGTTAACCAGCCGCTTCTGGTAACGGCTTCCCCCGATTGGTATTCAGGCTCGGGTGCCTTGCCGGGGCTCAGCGCACAGGATGCACCCGATTTTCCAGCGTATGAGGAGATGCTGAGCGACGATGCCGACGGCTACCTCGAGCTGCGCGAAGAAAACGACTGGTATGGATTGATGAATTTCGGTGACTGGTGGGGCGAGCGCACCAACAACTGGGGTAACATCGAATACGATCTGCAAAACGCCATGCTGACTCAGTATTTTCGCAGCGGTGACCCACGCTTTTTCGAAATCGGAGAAGACGCCGCCCGCCACAATGCGGACGTCGATGTTGTCCATTTTGCTGCCGGACAGAATGCCGGTCCCGGCACGGCTCGACGGGTCGGACAGGCCTGGGTGCACTCCATGGGACACACGGGCGGCTACTACCCCTACGATTACATGGGCATGTCAATCTACGCCCAGGGCTACGCCGAAAATGAAGGCCATATGTGGAATCAGGGCAATCTTGCCTATTGGCTGCTGACCGGCGATGAACAGGTGCGCCGCTCAGCTTTGCAATTGGGCGACTGGCTGGCCGGACCTGACACCATCAATTTTAGTTATGGCAACGCCCGCGTTCCAGGCTGGATGGGCATCATCGCCATGTCATCCTACTTCGCCACTCAGGATCCGTATTACCTCAATGCGATGCGCCTGATCTATGAAGAAGTTCAGGCAAAATCTGATCCCAAAGCCGGTCTTTGGGTGCATAAACTAAGCCCCGGCCACTGCAACTGCGAGGAACCTCATTACGGCGAAGCGGGCTTTATGGCCGGCGTCCTGATGACGTCCCTCAAGTACTTCTACCTCGCGACAGGTGACGAGGAGGTTGGACAGCGCATCGTTGATATTGCCCATTGGCTGGTGGAAAATCTCTACGATTCGAAGTCCGGTAATTTTCGCTACACCTCCTGTCCCGAGACGAGTGTCGCATCGACCAGTCCGCTGATTATGGCCAACGGCCTCGCCTTTGCGGCCAACCATTCTGGAGACAAAAATTTGATGCGACTGACGCAGGAAACGTTTCTCAGGGGAATGATCGCTTCCGCTGCGAACAGCCGAGGAAAGTCCCTCGCCTACACCACCTGCTCCGCGCCTTTTGCGCTCGATGAGATGGCGCGTTTTTCCGGACCCACCCTCGCAGAAAACTACGAGCGCAACGTCGACGCCGCTCTCGACCCAGGACGGCAACGCCTGCCAAGCGTCGTGCCGAACCCAGATTTCGAATACAACGCTGACGGCTGGGTTGCACGACCCGGTTTGAAATTGACCCACGACACTGAAGTTCGCCACAGCGGGAGCGGTGCGGCAAAGATCTCAGGTCGTAGTGACGGACAGAATGAATACATCGTGACGCGCTACACGACGGGGCCACCGTGGGAGATCCTTACCCTGAAACCTGGAAAAAAAATGCGTCTGTTACTTTGGTTACGGATCGACCAGATCAGTGAAGGTGCACCCGCGCCGATCGCCCGACTGGCTACACGCAGCAACGGCAAGACGCGGCAAGCCTTCGAGACCGGTGAGTATGATCTCAAGCGTCTCGGTGAATGGCAAGTGCTGCAGACGGAATTTACAGTGCCAGCAGAAACTGATGCTGCGTACATCGCCGTTGCCACCCGTACCACGGATGCCATCGAGGCCACCCTTTTTCTCGATGATGCCAATCTCGTACCCGTTGATGCAGCGCAGCAACGGGATACCTATCTCTGGTCGCTGGCCGAAGCGAAAGACGCTAAACGCAGCGGTGCCGCTCAACTCATCGACGAAGATTTGCTCGACGGATGGAAAGTCATCGCCACTGACAAGAACTCGACGGATGTTGGTGTTGTGACTTTCACCATTTCGGTGTCCGATTCATCTTCGTATCCCGTCCGTTTACGCGCAAGAAATCCCGACAATGCCTCCGACGAAGCTGGTGCCGCGTTACCGCTGCAAGTCACCATCGATGGCGGCGAGTCTATCGAACTCGATGTCGACAGCAGTATTTGGAAATGGTTTTCGCTTCCTGAATCGCTGGCTCTTAAAGCTGGAAAACATCAGATCGAAGTTCGCTTTCCTGAGAAAAGTGGAATTCAGCTGCAATCGGCTTTGGTGGGAGGTCCTTCGTTAGAGAAACTCAAGCCGAAATCTGGCAAGGCGGAGTAGTGTAAAATTCCAGACATGATGCAAAAAAATGACAAATCCGAACATCAAAGATGTCGGAGAGCATTGGCATTCATCGCTATTTCCGCGGTCGGATTTGCGGCGATTTTTGAATCGGATGGAAGCGATCAAAAGCCGAGCCAAAAAAAATCAACGCTCAGCGAATGCTTTACGCTCGAGCCGGTGAGAGTGTTTTATGCCACCGAAGGCGAGTCAGCCATCGATCCTACCGACGCCGACGACAACGGCGTTCCCGATAGAGTCGAAGATGTCGCTCGTCAGGTCTGGGCTGCGCGGATGCTGTTCTGCGAAATTCTTGATTTCCCCGACCCGTTCGACAGCAAGCGTTTTCAAGGTGCCAATTGCATTGAAGTCAGCCTGCTGGACCGCAGTCGCATCAACGGAATGAACGGCGTCGCCTACCGCATTGCGCAAAAGGCCAAACCAATCCCGGGCGGAAACTCTAACGATCGGGCGCTCGTGATCGCGGTCGCTACGACTGTCGATGCGCGTAGCAATGCCACTCCGGCTCACGAATTTTTCCACTTGATTCAGTACGGGAGCACTTATTTCAGCAATCGCTGGTTTCTCGAAGGCATGGCACGCTGGTCGGAAAGTGGCCTTGCTTCGGGTGGACTCGGGAACAAAATGCTGTCTCCCGATACCGGCTGGCCGCAACGTCGCGAAACTCGGGATCGACTCTTCACGATGTCGTACGATGCCGCCCAGCTGTTGTGGAACCCACTCGCCGAAACTGTTGATCCAGATGGAAAACTATCGACCGCACGGAAATTGCCAGACGAGCTAACGACGCTTAAATACAGTGACGGTAGTAAGGTGCTGCGCGATGAGTTGTTCAACGGTGCAGGGCTGATGCGCGACGTCTTGATTGAACTTGGCAAGACGGACAATCAAACAAGTCAGGAACTTGGCTACGAAGAATGGACCTTGGCGAACCAAGGGAATGAAAAAAACGATCAGTACATCTATGACGCGGTGATGGAAGTCCTGCGCCGTGAATGATAACTGTTAGAACACTCCCGCTACATCTCCGCGCCGAGGTCGTCGCCGTGGGCGATGAGCCAATCTTTCAGCTTAGCTTTTAACTCCGCGACTAGCTCGTCGTTATCCGGTTGGCCGATGAGGTTGTGCATTTCGTAGGGATCATCTTGCAAATCGAAAAGTTGGGCGCGATTCGCTTCGGGATAGATGATGTATTTCCATCGATCCGTTCGGATCATTCTTTGGAAACGGTAGAAATAGCCAACGGTAAAGTCGTAGATCGATTCTGTTTCGCCAAGTAAGAGCGGCATCAAACTCATGCCCTCGACAGACTCGGGAATCGGGATCTTCGAATATTCGCAAATGGTCGGATACAAATCTCGAAGATAACATTGAGCGTCGAGAACGGTGTTTTTGGGAATACCCGGGCCTGAAAAGATCAGCGGAACATTGAGGGTGTGCTCGTACATGTTCTGTTTGCCGACGATGCCGTGGCTGCCTTTGCCTAGACCGTGATCGCTGCTGAAAATCACTAAAGTGTTCTCCATCTGCCCGGATGCCTCGAGCGACTCCAAAATACGACCGAGTTGCCGATCCATATTTTCGATGACAGCATAGTAGTCAGCCAATTCCTCACGAACGTCTTCTACCGTTCTGGGGAAAGGTAACAACAGCTCGTCACGGCCTCTGAGGTTTCCGTGATCGAATTCGTGTTCAGGACGAAAATTGGGCGGGATCGGCATTTGCCGGCCCTCGTACTTTCCCTTCAGCGCTTCATGGACCATCAAGGGGTCGTGTGGCGCAGTGAAATTTACATGTAGAAAAAAGGGCTTGTCCGGTTTGCGTTCGATGAACTCGACGGCGCCGTCGGCTATATAAGCATCGGTTTCGGCGGTCACGCCGTTGCCCTTTTCCAACTCGACCGTGCCGTCGTATGTTTTGAATGTCCATCCCCGGTAACCGGTCACTTTGCGTCCCTGACTGTCGAAAATCTCCGCTTTGGCATCGCCTCCTCCAGCCGAAAAAAGCCCGGTCGTTTCCTGGTAACCATGCGTGGCAGGGCTGCCGTCATTCATCCACTTGCCGCTGTACCACGCCGAATACCCGGCTGCCGTCATCGTCTCCGCAATAGTCGGAAGCTCGGGGTCGATTTTTTCGCCAAAATAAATGACTCCGTTGCGGAAGCTGGAACAGCCCGTCAAAATCTCCGCCCGACTGGGAGTGCAAATAGGGTTAGCTGAATTGGCACGTGTAATCGAGACGCCGCCTTTGACCAGCGCGTCCAGATTAGGAGTGTCGATGTAGGAGTTACCTAAGGCATGGATCGTATCGGGCCGTTGATCATCGCTGACGATCAGTAATATGTTGGGTTGCCTGGTGTCTGCGATCGTACTCGCGATCGTCAAAACAAACGCCGCTGCCGACCAAAGTAATTTCTGACCGCGTCCTATCCATCGTTTCCGATTCATTGGTCAACGGTTCCAGACGCGAGACTGGAAGGAAAGCAAAGAATCGTCGTCTTGGCGGGGTCGTGCAAAGCGTTCTGGTGGATATTTACGGTTCCGCTGCAAAGATGCGCGAGGTAGATTGAATGCGTGAATCGTGAATCGCTCAGATCGCTCTGCATCGGCGCTTTTGCTGTGGTCGCGATTATTGCCGGTCTGACCCAGCTGCCGCGACTGCTCAGTTGGGTCGCCACTGCTGATCAGGCCGGTGAGCGGCACACCTATAAGACAGTCGGCGCCCGCGAGTTGCCGGTCTTCGTCTATAAGCCAAAAGATTGGACTGCTGACGACCGGCGCGTCGGCGTGGTGTGGTTTTTCGGAGGAGGTTGGGAAGTCGGCAGTCCGGCACAATTCTCGGAGCATTCCAAATGGCTGGCGAAGCGTGGTGTCGTATCGATCACTGTCGACTACCGGATCAAATCGACGGACGGGACGACGCCTTTCGAAGCGGTCAAGGACGCCCGGTCGGCGCTGCGCTGGGTGCGTGCCAATGCGTCTACTCTCGGCATCGACCCGACCAAGATCGTCGCCGCCGGCGGTTCGGCGGGTGGACATCTTGCCGCAGGCTGTGCGATTTTTTCCGAACAGAATGATGCGAGCGATAACCTGAATGTAAGTTCGATTCCTGACGCACTGCTCCTGCTCGGCCCACTGCTCGATCCTGACATTGACATCGTCCGGGAGCGCACCGGCGAGGAGGAATTCGAAACTTACCGCGCCATCTCACCGATCGATCAACTCCACGAACCGTTGCCGCCGACGCTGATCCTCCACGGTGCCGAGGACCACGTCATTCCGATCGATTCGATCCAGGCCTTCGTCGTCAAAGCCAGGCAACTCGGCAGTGCCAAGATCAAGGTGGTGCGCTATCAGGGCATGGGCCACGAGTTCTACTCCCACGGCATTCGCGGCAACATCGAGTTCAAGGACTCGCTGGAGCGGGCGATGAGATTTTTTGATGAGTTTGGGTGGTGAGTAGATCAGAAGCTGAACTCACTTGTAAGCAGGTCGTTGGCGTGTCGTCACATAAGTAAGCGATCAAGTAATCTGAGTTCAACCGTTTCTGCTATTATCCGGGTCTCAGTGATGTGGGGCGAATAGGCTCGCTGGTGGGTGTTCCGCCGATTCCTTCTACGCCTAGTTGAAACCTTGCAATACTGGATAGTCACTGGCATTTTTCCCGGGCCTGAACCGTTTCCTTTTCCCTGCATTCAAATCTGTACCCAATCCTATAATGTTACGCTGGATCGATGTCATCAAATTCGCTGACCAAGGCGCTCCCGAACCGGATCGCCGGGTCGAAAAAACAGACGACGATTGGCGCGCCCAACTAACGCCGGAGCAGTTTCGCATCACTCGCGAGCACGGCACCGAGCGTGCATTCAGTTCAGAGATGTGCGGTCTTCACGAACCGGGCAAGTATGCCTGTGTGTGTTGCGATACTCTGCTGTTCGACGCCGATGAGAAATTCGACAGCGGCACAGGTTGGCCATCCTTTACCCAGCCGGCGAAGGACAATGCCATCGACTACGACAAGGACGACAGCCTCGGCGCGACCCGCGTCGAAGTTACCTGCAACACCTGCGACGCCCATCTCGGCCACGTCTTTCCCGACGGACCCGAGCCATCAGGCCTGCGCTACTGCATCAATGCCGAGGCGCTGCAAAAGGTCGAATCCACCGAAAGGTTGGCGACGTTTGGCGGCGGTTGCTTCTGGTGCACCGAAGCGATTTTTCAGAATCTCAAAGGCGTCATCCACGTCGAGAGCGGCTACAGCGGCGGCGATGTTGTCAATCCGACCTACCGCGAAGTGTGCACCGGCGACACTGGTCACGCTGAGGTGATTCAAGTGATCTATGACGAGGAGGAAATCTCCTACGAAGATCTGGTGCGAGTGCATCTCGGCACTCACGACCCGACCACACCGAACGCACAGGGCGCGGACGTCGGCACGCAGTACCGCAGCGTCATCTATTTTCGCAGCGACGAAGAGCGTCAAATTGCCGAAGACGTAATCGAAGAATACGGCGCGACACTCGACGCGGAGGTGGTCACTGAAGTGCGCTCCATGGGCGCATTTTTTGCCGCCGAAGACGATCACCAAAACTACTACAATGAGAATTCGGATGCCGGATACTGTCAGGCTGTGATCGATCCGAAGCTGGCGAAGTTTCGGCACAGTTTTAAACATCTATTGTCACCATCGTGAGCACGCCCGGCCGCGCGGGAATCGAAGGCCAACCCGCTCCAGAGTTGAAAATCGAAACCTGGGTCGATGCCGAAGGCGGAGAAATCGCGTCGCTTCAACTCGCCGACCTGGCGGGGAGGTTCAAGGTTCTTTACTGCTTCCAGAGTTGGTGTCCGGGCTGTCATCAGGCCGGATTTCCGACTTTGGCGAAGCTGGTCGAGCACTTCCGAGACGGAGACGACGGAGACAGCAAGGTTTCCTTTGCGGTCGTCCAGACAGTCTTCGAAGGCTTCGAAACGAACACCTTCGAGGCGATGTTGGAAACGCAGAAGAAATATGGACTCGGTATCCCATTTGGTCACGATCCAGGAGCTGGAGCGTCGGGTGACGGCTCGACTCTGATGCGTGACTATCGCTGCGGAGGAACGCCCTGGTTCATCGTCATCAGTCCCGAAGACCGGGTGGTGTTCAACGATTTTCGGGTCAATTCTGAAGGGCTGATCGATGTGATCGAGGCTTTGCCGGGGCTGTAGTGAAAGCCTTCGCCTGACCGGCAGCTGGTCCACGGCCTGACGGACCGCGGCTACGTCCGATCCTCTGGACGGTCTGATCGGTAGCTGCCTTGGTGAGAAGGTGGACCTTGAGTTGGTGAAGCGGCGTTCGCTTTCGTCCGACCGGCAGCTGGTCCACGGCCTGACGGACCGCGGCTACACTCATCCTCCTCGAAACACTTCCCACATCTTCACCAGCGCCAGCGTGTCGAGGCAGCAATACTCGAGCAACTCGCGTTCGATCTCTGCCTTTCGCTCAGCCGTCGTGTCATTGGCCACGGCTTCTGTGTAGCCCTGCACCGCCATGGCTCCGTCGCGAATGCCTTCGCCCAGATGATCGTAAGAAAGATCCGGGCAGACGGCGGGGAGGACAGCCTTCAGGCTCCAGCTGCCGTGTTGGCTGGGAGCGTAGAAATGGCGACTGGCGATGGGTAGTAAGTCGACGATGCGGTCGTTGATATTTCGCAGGGCCTCGGCGTGTTGGGGGAAGCGTTAGGAGAGGTCGTCGATGACGCGTTTTTCGAAGCGGGCGAAGTAGGCGAAGATTGGACCCGACGAATCGCCATCGGTGTCGGCGGCGCAGCAGTGCGCAACCAGCGATGCGGCGAGTGCCTGTGAAGGATCATCGCCGCAGATATCGAGGAAAGCTTCGTGTGTCAGCGTTCCGTTGGCGTCGATGCTGTGCAGGCTGTATTGAAAAGGGATTTGCTGATAGGGGCGGGTGCCTTTCCAGATCGGCACCGGGAACATGGCGGTTTCAAAATCGAGGAACTTTGCAGGTGCACCATGATCGGCAAGGTCGGCGGCCGCGGCTTCGCGATCGAAAAAGGTTTCACCGGAGCAGGTGTGCTGCTTGACCTTAAGTTGCAGCGGCGTGAGCTGGTCGTCGGGCACGTCGCGCAGGTCGATGATTCCTGTTGCTTCGAGTTCAGCACGTTTGATTCCGTTGAAACGTGGCAAGGAGGTCAGTGGGTAGTCGACGGCGGACTGGTGGCGATTGCAGTAGGCGGAGAATGGGCAGGGGAAGGGGTCATTGCACTGGGCGCCAGTGGCGATGTCGGGTTCCTCTTCGAGGGCATCTATATCGCGGGCTCCGGCGATCCATTTTTCGACATCGCTGCTGGCGGTGAAGGTGTGGTGGGTTAGGTCTGACTCGGTGAGTAAGCCGCGGTAGTTGCCGTCGCCTTGGTAGACGAAGTCGCGATTGATGTGCGCGATGGATGCCTTGGCGATGTCGATGTCTGACGCGCGAGCGACGTAAGCTTGAACGGCGATGTCGTTCCAGTGGTAATCTTTGACCCGAGTCGAGGATTTGACTTCGATCAGGTGCCAACGGTGGTGGTCAGAATCGTCACTGGTCTCGGCCAGGGGAAGCATAACGTCGGCGAAGGCGAGCGCGCCGCCGGCTTTAAATCCGGCTTCGAAGATTGGTCCGTCGCCTTTTTCGAGGAGATCGGCGCTGTCGGCGAACGCTTTATCAAACCCGATGGCATCGAGATCGATGAACCTGCCGTTGCCGTCGGGATCGTAGAGAGTTCGCGCCATCTCACCGACCTCGTTGCCGATTCGGAACGCAGTTGTCGAGGCAGAGTCGTCGCGCAGTTCGGGACGATGCAGTTCCAGCCAGAGTCGTTTCGGACATTGCTGGTAGGCGATGATTTTGGATTTGGAGAAGGAGCGCATGGGAATAGGGGATGAATTGCTGGAGAAGAAAATCGCTTACACGTTGTCGTCGTATTGAAGAAGAGCTTCTCGAAGTTTTGAGGCGATGGCGGAACGCAGTGCCTCAGGATGAGTCACGGTGATGACTGGACTTTGCGAAAGGATCCAGAAGTGCAGTTGCCACGAGTCGATGACAGTGACGCTGAGATGGTGGGTATCGCTGCGTCGGGTTATATTTTGATCTTCACCGAGCGGCGTTTCGCGCAGCACAGTGGCGAGGTCTTTGCTAATGGTGGCGCGCAGGCTGATGCGTTTGCCGCCGCCGAATTGCACACCGCCGTCGGTGATGAATTGGTCGAGCGTGAAGTTTGCCGGGCGGTGGCTCGGCGCTTCAAGCACTTCGATGGCGGAAAATCGACGGATCAGATAAGGGCACGGTTCGGGGTGCTTGTCGGTGGTGGCGATCAGATAGCCGCGGACTCCCTGTTGAACGAGGGCGAGGGGGTTCAACGTCAGATCGGCCGGCTGGTCGGCGCCGGCCTTTTGGTAGGCGACCGCAAGTTGGCGTTGCTCGAGCAGGCCGCGTTGGATCGATCGAAAAATTCGCCCCGGAACCTGTGGCGCGGCGAAGGGAAGACCGGGCGGAAAATAGCGAACCAGATCGGCCCATCTTGCGTATTGATTGCCGGGCAACGCGGCGAGCTTGTTGGCGGCTTCGGCGAAGCGTCCCTTCAGTGCTTCGACAAAGGTGGGCGGCACCAGTTGCTTGAGCAGGTCTTCGAGGAGTCCGAGCGAAAGGGCTTCGGACAGTTCCATGCCTTGCAGGCTGACGTGGCTATCGGCCAGCCACCGCCAGCCGTAAGGTTGGCCGGCGTCATTGCAGTCGAGTGGAAAAATTTCCTGCAAATCGAGCAGATCGCGCTCGACGGTGCGTTTGGTGACCTCAAAGCCGCGCTCTGAGAGCATTTGCCGTAACTCGCTGGTCGATTTGCCCGAGCCGATTTTAGGAAGTAGGCGGAGCAATTCCCACTGGCGGGACAGGGTAGCTTGTTTGGCGGCGCGCGGCATGATGTTCGGGGGGCTGTGAAGATCAGCCTACATCAAAGTGCGACAAAATAGGTCGCGTTTAATCGTAAACATCGCGACGATGTCGGACGCGGACGGTGAAGACGATCAGTTTGTCATTCAGTATCTCGTCGAGGATGCGCTAATCGCCCTGCCGTAGCCGGTAGGGTTCCTGGCCGGAGAGCTTTTTGCAGCCGTCGGGGCGCGGATCGCTGGCCAGTGCGTTAATTCGCCGCATGACATGCAGCTGGTTCTGTTTAGAAAGCCGGTTGAGGTCCTTTTCCACCGACCGGCGAAACTCGATTTTATAGTTGGCCATCGAGATTCAGGCGCTTGAGCATGGCGTCGAAAGACAAAGTCGGTTCTTCGCTACGTTCTTCACAGCTTTTCTAATCAGCGAGGTCTTCGCGCAACGAATCGCGCACAGCGTCGTTGATCAGATTTGAAAGGCTGGTGGAGATCTCGACGGCTTTGATTTTAAGGACTTTGTGCAGTTCGGCGTCGAGATACACCGTAGAGCGCTTGGTTTTTTCGGTGATTGCCATGAGTTAAAAATGACGCTAAAACGTTAAAGTATCAAAAGATGTTCGTTTGCGTTCTTTTGGTAGGGTTTTTTGAGGGAGTAGAATTTGGCACAAAGGGCACTTGATTTTGTGGAAAAGGCGTTTAAACAATACGGCTCCCCATTTTGCGGGGCCTTTCCGGCCAGGTTTGACCACGGGCGCGGAAACTAAGACTCACTGAAATCACAGACAGACATGGCGGTAAAAATCAGACTCAGACGGGAAGGCACCAAAGGGCGCCCCTACTACAAAATTGTGGTGGCGGACGGCCGTGCACCCAAAGAGGGACGTTACATTGAAGTGATCGGCAAATACGATCCGATGGCGGATAGCGACAATTGCACGCTCGATCTGGAAAAAGCTGATGAGTGGATCGGCAACGGAGCGCAGCCTTCTGAGACGGTGAACAGCCTGATCAAGAAAGCTCGTCGCGCAGCTACTGCCTGAGCGGGCAGCCGATTTATTATTTTCCTGGCGGGCGCTTGTTTGCCTGCCCTGTGAACGGACGCCGGATTACCATCCGGCGTTTTTTCGTTTCTGCGGGTAGCGAAAATGCTGGTCAGATCTAGCATTTTCGGCCAAAAGTTTGCCATGGAAGCAGCTTTGGCGATTCAGGAGTTTATTGAATACGTGGTCATTCAGTTGATCGAGCATCCCGAGGACGCCGCCGTATTGCACGAGGCGGACGAGGACGGGCAGCGTCACGAATTTCGACTGCGCTTGAATGAAGGGGACGTCGGCCGGATAATCGGGCGCAATGGCAGCACGATCGCTGCGATCCGCAGTCTGGCGATGGCTGCGGCGCAAAAGAATGATCTCACCGTCGCTGTCGAGATCGACGAAGACGATGAGGCGAAAGAGCGCCATCGGAACAAGCGAGATCGCGATGGCGATCGCTGGTAGGGGAGTTCGTGAAAATTTCGTCGGACGTCGAACGTTGTTCGGCCAACGCACGACCAATGCACTGGCGAAATTTCGACAATTTGCGCTACGCCGAAGGGGTCACGCCTTTGGTGAGGATGATGTTGCCGTATTTGGCGGCGTCGCCGGTCATGACGACGGCGAAGGCTTCGGCGGCGACGTCGTAGAACGCAAAGCGTTCGACTTTGGCGATCGGTGGGGTGTCGGGGTAGTGGCGGTCGATGGCGGCGCGGTAGGCGGCTTCAACGGCGGGATCGGCCTGATCGCCGGGCACCGGGGCCATCATTTTTACCGGATCGTCGATGTAAGCATCGAGGGTGAACAGCGGCAGAACGGCATCGAGCAGGTCGGGAATGAGCAGGCCGTCGGCGCGGATAACGTCAGGGTTATTTGATTCGCCGGGAAAGTGAGCGTCGCCGAAAACAATGCTGTCGCCGTGACCCATGCGGTAGATGGTGGCGAGCAGTTCCGGGCTGAAGAGTGGCGAGATTCCGTTTAGCATTTCTATAAGGAGGTAGGAGGTAGGAGGTAGTAGCTCGTCCACTGGGACGAAGATCGATGAACAAGAGCCGACGACGTCAGGCGTCGAGCACGCAGCGGAATCCCGTGTGGCAGGTGGATGAGTCCGGGGTATTCGAGGAGCGGGCGGAGACTCGGTAGCGGTTGCAGTAGGAGTGATGGCAGAGGTAGGAGCCGCCGCGAATGATGCGGCCAGTGCCGTGCTCGGGGCCGCGTGGGTTGTGGCGGGTGGTCTCATTTTCGGGGGTGTGCCAGTCGCGACTGAACCAGTCGGCGCACCATTCCCAAACGTTGCCGGCGGAGTTGTATAGGCCGTAAGCATTGGCTTTGAAGCTGCGCGCGGGGGCGGTGCCGACGTAGCCGTCTTCGCCGCTGTCGTGGTCGGGGAAGGTGCCCTGCCAGATATTGCAGCGGTGCTTGCCGTCAGGGGTGAGTTCGTCGCCCCAGGGGTAGAGTGCCTGATCGAGGCCGCCGCGCGCGGCGAACTCCCACTCAGCTTCGGTTGGCAGGCGTTTGCCGATCCAGGTGGCGTAGGCAATGGCGTCGTTCCAGGTGACGTGGACGACGGGGTGATCCATCGACTTGCGAATGTGGGTGCCGGGGCCACCGGGTTTTTGCCAATCGGCTTTTTCGACACGCAGCCACCACTCGAGGCCTTGAACGGTGCCGTAGTCGCTGTGTTTACGGTGGGCTTTGGGAACTTGGTTGGGAAAGGCGAAGGACCATCCGAAGCGTTCGGCTTCGGTGTGGTAGTCGGTGGCGTCGACGAAGGCGGTGAAATCGGCGTTGGTGACGGTGGTTTGGTCGATGTGGAAGGGCGAAATTTTGACGTTGCGGACGGCACCCTCGCCGTCGGCGAGCCAGGTTTCGGGGCCTTCGCCGCCCATTCTGAAGGTGCCGCCATCGAGTCGGACCATACCGCGGGTCGAGCCGGCATCGGGCGAGCGGTTGGCGATCGCGGCGGGGGAATCGGTCGGCGAGGTGTCGCCGTGGTCGGCGGAAGGGGTGCAGCAGGATTTTTTTTCTGTGCCGGACATTGGATTGCTTTGGACTGTAGGCAGCCTGCTGCCGGCGGACAGGTTACTTTTCAGTTATGAAATGCGCAATACCTACGGTCAGACTCGTCCGACGGCGTCTCGCAGCAGGCTGCTTCGACAAAGCGGCAGCGGGCTGCCGCGGTCCAAAAAAGCTTCGCTCTGGTAATCGATCACTCGGCGGACTCGGGTTTCTCGACGTTAGTCTTGGTGCGAGTTTCGACGACGAGTTGGTCGTCTTCGAGGTAAACGCGCTCGAGCTCACGCATGACGTCGCCAAGGAGGGGATTGGTGTGATCGAGCTTGAACAGGTCCTGTGAGGAGTAGCTCTTGATGAATTCTTCGGGGACTTCTTTGCCGGGGATGCGCACGTCGCGAATTTGGAAAACGATGGTTTTGCGGCGCAGCAGGGGAGTGAAGTCCATGGTGCCGTTCAGGTATCGAAAGGTACCTGGTTTGAGGCCGCGCAGGGTTTGAGTGACGCGTGTGACGATGGCATCAGCGGTGATTTTCTCGATGTAGGCGCTGCCCCGGAAGTCGGCGAGAATTTCCTGACTGGCGATCAAGGCGTTGAGGTCTTCGGCGCTGAAGGTGATGCGCTCGGTGGCGTTGTTGAGCGCGGCGTCGCGGACTTTTATGAGCTTTTCTACAGCGGTGGCACTTTGTTCGGGAGTGGCTTCGGCGACCGGAACTGGGATGGCGGTGTCAGTCGTAAACGCATCGATCTGACGGCTCATCCACAGGCCACGGGTGGTAAACAGCACGATCAGTCCGCCGAACACGACGACGATCGTGCACAGAATGATGCAGCCGGAGGCGGGCGAAGAGCGGGGGCCTATGGTGGGGTCGGACACGAGTTGGAGTCAGGAGGTAGGAGTTGGGAGATAGGAGGGTTTGCAAACAACGCTAAATCTGTGATTTGGCAATCGTGGTTTGCGCGGCGAGGGTGGGCCGGGTTTTTTCCGAAGGTTTTCTTATGGCGCGATATCTTGCAGCAATGTCCGGAGGTGTCGACAGTAGTGTCGCGGCGGCGCTGTTGTTGGAACAGGGACACGAGGTGGTCGGTGCCTACATGAAGAACTGGATCAATGACGAGGGGTTGCCGGGGGATTGCCCATGGCAGCAGGACATCGTCGATGCGCGGGCAGTGTGCGATCATCTGGGGATCGAACTGCGTGTGTTGAGTCTGATGGATGCCTATCGCGATCGGGTGGTCGAGTATTTGTTAGCGGGTTATCGGGATGGAGTGACGCCGAACCCGGATGTAATGTGCAATCGCGAGATGAAGTTCGGGGTGTTTCGCGAGTACGCGCGGGCGCAGGCATTTGAGGCGGTGGCGACGGGGCATTATGCACGCTTGCGCAGCAACGTGGACGGTAGTGTCGATCTGATGCGTGGCGCAGACAGTAACAAGGATCAGAGTTATTTTTTGGCTTTGTTAGTGCAGGAGCAATTGCGCGATGCGTTATTTCCGATCGGTAACATCGCTAAGCCGGCGGTGCGTCGCGAGGCGGAGCGGTTTGGCATTCCGGTGGCAGCGAAAAAAGACAGCCAGGGGATTTGCTTCATGGGCGACATTAAGATGGCGGACTTTCTCGGCCATTATCTCAGTGATGAACCGGGGGAAATTGTCACGCTCGATGGTGCGGTGGTCGGTGAGCATCGCGGGCTGCATTTTTATACGCTCGGACAGCGGCGCGGCATTGGTGTGGCGTCGGCAGAGTTTGGGAAAGCCTATGTCGTTGTCGCGAAACGGGCAGCGGACAATCAACTGGTGGTGGCTTTTGACGAGCCGATGACGCCGGGGCTGTACTCGAGCGAGTGCCGGGTCAGCAGTATCAGTTTGAGCAATCGGCCGTTATCAGAGGCGGAGAATCTCAGCGCGCAGCCGAGGTATCGCTGTCCGTCGACGGCGGTGGAGGCGACCTTGGATGGTGACTCGGCGACGTTAAAATTTGCCGAGCCGCAGCGGGCGCTGACGCCGGGGCAGATCTGCGCGTTTTACGACGGCGAGGTGCTGGTTGGCGGCGGAGTGTTCGCGGAGATTTGGTGAGGGGGAGGGGCGGGATGACTTGCTGCGCTCGCGATGTTGGATCCTGGGGATCGTCCAGAGGTTTGACCTCTGAAAACTGAAAAACTCCCGGCGTCAGCCGAGCACTAACTCAACGGGGCAGTGATCGGAGCCCATGACGCTGTTGTGGATGGCGGTGCTTCTGGCGTTGGCTAGGAAGGCATGGCTGACGCCGAAGTAGTCGATGCGCCAGCCGACATTGTTGGCTCGGGCGTTGGCGCGGTAGCTCCACCAGCTGTAGTGCTCAGGCTGGTCGGGGTGGAAATGGCGGAAGGTATCGACGAAGCCAGCTTCGACGATGTTGTCGAAGCTGGCGCGTTCTTCGTCGGAGAAGCCGGGGTTGCGACGATTGGCTGAAGGGCGGGCGAGATCGATCTCCTTGTGCGCGACGTTGAGATCGCCACAGAAGATGACAGGCTTTTGCTTTTGCAGTTGGTTCATCCAACTGAGGAAGGCGGCGTCCCACTCCATTCGGTAGGGGAGGCGGCGCAGTTCGTTCTGGGCGTTGGGGGTGTAGACGTTGACCAGGTAAAAATCGGGATACTCGGCAGTGATGACTCGGCCTTCGTTGTCGTGTTCGATGGCGCCAATGCCATCAATGACGTTAAGTGGGGCTTCACGGCTGAACACGGCGGTGCCAGAGTAGCCTTTCTTTTCGGCGCTGTTCCAGAAGACGTGCCAGCCGTCGGCTTCGGAAAGGCCCGGGGGAAGGGTGACTTGCTCGGGGTGGGCTTTCGTCTCCTGCAGGCAGAGAATGTCGGGTTGGTGTTCGGTGGCAAAGTCGGCGAGACCTTTGCCGATGGCGGCGCGAATGCCGTTGACGTTCCAGGATATGAGCTTCATGGCGTGATTGTGTTAAGAGAAGTTAGAGGGACCCGCCTTGCAGGCTTGGCTTTACAAAGTAAAATTGGAGCTTGCTTGCGGAAATGACTGTGGCAGTGGTTGTGCCCGCTCATTTCTCCCAGTGAGTTAGTATTTTTCAATCTGACGACAGAACATGATCGAAGTCAAAGGTCTCAGTAAGCACTTTGGTGCCAAGGTGGCGGTGGATGATATTTCATTCACGGTCAAAAAAGGTGAAGTCCTAGGGTTCCTCGGGCCGAACGGAGCAGGCAAATCGACGACGATGCGCATGATCACCGGCTACCTGCCGATGACTGCGGGAACGATATCGGTCGGCGGCGCTGACATCGTCGAGAACGAACTCGAAGCCAAGGCGAAGATTGGCTATTTGCCGGAAAATGCTCCGCTCTACGACGACATGACGGTCGAGGGCTTTTTGCGGTTCACCGCTGAAATGCGCAAGGTGCCGGTCGACAAGCTCGACGAGGCGGTCGAAGGCGCTCTCGACACCTGCTTTTTGCACAAGGTTCGGACGCAGAGCATCGATACGCTTTCGAAGGGCTTTCGCCATCGCACCTGTCTGGCACAGTCGATCATTCACGATCCGGAAGTGCTTATTCTCGATGAACCGACCGATGGTCTCGATCCGAATCAAAAGCACGAGGTTCGCCAGCTGATCAAGCGCATGGGCGAGACCAAGGCGATCATCTTTTCGACACACATTCTCGAAGAGGTCGAGGCATCTTGCTCGCGGGCGATCATCGTCGATCGGGGCGCGATCGTCGCTGACGGCACTCCACACGAATTGAAGGCGCGCGCGGTTAATGCCAACGCTGTGGTGGTTGAGCTGAACGGTATGCCGGCTTCGGGCATCAAGCAGGAGTTGGAAAAACTCGCCGAGGCTACCAAGGTCGAGGAGTTGGTCAGCAAGGATCAGATGCTTCGCGCTCTGGTCCGTCCTGCCAAAGGCGGCGCGGCACCTTTGAAAACGGCGATCTTCAAGATGGCGGTCGACAAGCATTTGATCATCAGTGATATGCACACTGAAGCAGGGCGTCTCGACGAACTCTTCCGCCAGATCACTCAACGCGACACCGACGCCTGAACCCGAAGGCTTTCTGGAGGTTTCCTCAATCGTCTACGCTGAAGCAATCTGAACCCGTTCGATCCGACGTTTCGGTCGACGCTATTTTCGCCCACTCTCCCAACTTCCTTATCACGACATGATCCCAATTCTTGCCCAGGAATTATCCGAACCGAATGCGATTGCCGAAGTGATCAAAAATTTCGCGATTCCGACCGTTCTGGTGTCGGCCGTTTTTACGACGCTGATGATGTTCGTCGTGCCGCGCGAAGTGCGCACGGTGTTCAAGCGCGAGTTGAAGAGCTACTTCCTGTCGCCGGTCGCCTACGTCTGCATCATCGTTTTTCTGGTGGCGTCAAATGGCCTGGCGTTCCTCTTCGGGGGCTTGCTCGACAGTCAGGAAGCGAGTCTGACGCGACCATTTTTCACCTTCGTGCCGTGGTGTTTCATTTTCATCGTACCGGCGGTTGGTATGCGCCTCTGGTCGGACGAGCAACGCCTCGGCACCATGGAGTTGATGCTGACCATGCCGATCGCACCGTGGCATGCGATTCTCGGAAAGTATCTCGCGGCAGCCGTGGTGCTGTTCGCAATGTTGGTATTGTCGTTCCCGATCGTGATTGCGGTCAACTATCTCGGATCCCCCGACAACGGCGTGATCCTCTCGGCTTTCGTGGCATCCTTTCTAGTGGGGTTGAGTTATCTGGCGGTGGCGTCGTTCGTGTCAGCGATGACTCGACGGCAGATCGTTGCGCTGCTGATCTCGATCTTCCTCTGCTTGGTACTTTACCTTGGCGGCTGGCCGCCGATCGCCCGCCTGGTGCCGAATCTCGATGGCTGGTTGGTCATCTTCTGGCCCGCTCTGAAAGGCCTTTCGCTACTCAGTGTGACGCCGCACTTCGAAGAATTGTCGAAGGGCGTGCTCGGCACCGGTAGCCTGGTCTTCTTTGGTTCGTTTATCGCCTTTTGTTTGTTCCTCACCTCAGTGGTCATCCGCCTCAAGCGCAGCTGATTCTGGCTCGTTTTTTCCTCCCTTTTTCAAATTTTTAGCAAGCAAGTCTTATCCCATTTCGAGATATGAGTGATTCTGCAAAGCCTGACAGTCGTCCGTCCAATCGTGTGCTCAATGCCTTCGTCGGGGCCGCGGTTCTGTTGGCGATCCTGTTGTTGGTGAACTACGTTTTTAATCAAGTCAGCTTTCGCTTCGACCTGACGGAGAACAATATTTACACGCTCACTGATGGAACTAAGTCCGTCATCGAAGACCTGGAGAAGGCGGGCAATCCCGTAACCATCCGTTTGTATGCGGTTACTGCTGACGACTACGTCAGTCAGTTTTATCTGTCACGGGCGAGTGGTATCGAGGATTTCCTCAAGGAATACGAAAATCAGGCGGGCGGTCTGATCACGGTGAAGCGCTACAACCCGGAACCGTTTTCCGATGATGCTGAGAGTGCCAAGTTCGACGGCTTGCCGCGGGGCGTTTTCGACGATCCTGAGAATCCCGTTTACTTCGGCATGGCGATTGAGAGCGAAGGTCGCAAAGAAGTGCTGCCGTTCCTGCCTGCACGTCGCGAGGAATTGCTCGAGTATGATGTCACCCGGGCTCTGTTGCGTGTCTCCGATCCCGATCGTCAGAAAGTCACGATCATGACTTCGATGGAGGTCAATGGCGGTTTCGGTGGCAACTTTGGTGCGCCACCCAAACAGCCTTGGTACCTTCTGCAGAGCCTGCAGGGTGATTACGAGGTCGAAGTGATCGACACCAACACCGCTGAGATTCCCGCCGACACCGATGTGCTGGTGGTGCTTCATCCTTACGGAATGGGCGATGAAGGGCAGTTTGCGATCGATCAGTATCTTCTCAAAGGTGGGCGCGTCCTGGCGGCGGTCGATCCGATGTTCTTTGCGGCCCGTTACATGGCTCAAGGTGGTGGAAATCCAATGATGGGGCAGCAGCCTCCAACGGGTCCGGAGCCGATGTCAGACCTCAACAAATTGTTCGCTGCCTGGGGTGTGCGTTACGACAGCAAGCTGGTGCTCGCCGATATGGCGTCGCAAACTCAAATCGCCAGTGGCTACTCGCCGACCGTGCTTTCCGTTCCGGAAAGAGCGATGAACTCCACCGACCCGGTGACGGCGCAGCTCAGTGATCTGTTCCTGATTACTCCCGGAGCATTTGAAGTCGAAGAAAAGGCGGGCATCGAATCGACGATCCTGGTGAGCTCTTCGGATCAGAGCGAGATGGTCAATGCCTCGCAGGCGGATCCAACGCAAAAAGATGCGGTCGAGATGATTCGCAAGAATTTCAAACCTGACGGAAAGCATCGCGTGTTGGTCGCGCGACTTTCGGGAACCTTTCAGACTGCCTTTCCTCAAGGACTCGGTGGTGCCGAAGATGCAGCAGCAGATGCAGCAGTAGATCCAACTGCTGGAGCACCGGCCGCCGCGCCAGCTGCCCCGGCGCCTGCTGAACCGGTCGTTCCAGCTGACAGTGACGACGACGCAGCTGAGCCTGAAAAAGCAGAGACTCCGAAAGCGGAAGTGAAAAAGCCTGCTCCGGAAGCAGACAAGGTCGAAAAGCCGGAAAGCAAGGATGCCACGGAA